>JALOPB010000424.1 GCA_025454115.1 Desulfobacterales bacterium
CACGATATGCGGTGCCGGATCGATTCGAGTTCGTCGACGCCGTCCCGAAGACGAGCGTGGGCAAGCTGGACAAGAAAGTGCTGCGCCAGACGCATGCCTAACGAAAGGATGGTTGCGGCGCGCTGCGGCTGAAAAACCCACCCCGCCGATGAGAGACATGGCCGAATTTACCATATTTTATTATCGGAGTCATAAATTGACATCCGCCGCTGCCGGTTTAATTTCATGCCTGGTAAGATCATCACAAAGGGGGGGCTATGAAAACCGCAGGAGACATCCTCAACGACAAAAAGCGGGACATGGTGGCCGTGCGGCCGGAGCAGACCATCCGCGAAGCGCTGGAGCGCATGCAGGTGAACCGTATCGGCGCCATACTGGTCAAGCGTGGAGAAAAAATCGTCGGAATCTGGACCGAACGCGACCTGGCTCGCGATATCCTCAAGCCCGGGTTCGACGTTGATAGCGCCACGCTTGAAAATTACATGACCACCCGGCTTTACACCGCGTCGGACGATACGCCGCTGCTGAAGCTCCAGGAGATGTTTCTGGGGCTGTTCATCCGCCATATCCTGATCACCCATCGCGGCAAAACGATCGGCCTTCTGTCCATCGGCGACGTGATGCGCGCCGGCCTGCTGGAAAAGGATGCCCAAATCAAAGATCTCACCGCCATGGCCAGTTGGGAATATTATGAAAACTGGGGCTGGGACCGGAAATTGAAGGCTCCTAAGAAAGAGAAGTAAAACTCAGCAACGGTCGTTTTTAAAATCCCCCTTCACGCCTTTTGGCGGGTGGCGTAAAGGGGGGGGCATCCCGGCATGGATACCGCGCATGGCGCCGTGCTCCGCTGCCAGGGCGTCCTTTGTGTTGACAATCATGCGGCTCTAATTCTATCTATAGATCAGGCGGCCGGTACCCGGCCGTCCGTTTCGAAAGCTCGGAGACAAGATGCACCCTCTGCCCTCCACGCCCTGGTACTCACCCTGGGACGTCGGGCTTTTCAGCCTGGGTCTTTTCGCCGCGCTATGCTTGTGCTTCATCATCGCCATGCTGGGCGTATCCTCGTGGATCGGGGAACGACGCTATTCAAGGGAGAAAATGCGGCCCTACGAGTGCGGCGTGATCCCCACCGGGACGGCCCGGCTGCGCTATCCGGTTCCGTTTTATCTCGTGGCCATCTTTTTTCTGCTCTTCGACGTCGAAGGCGCCTTCATCTTCTCCTGGGCGGTCTCCTTCCGCGAGCTCGGTTGGCAGGGCTGGTTTGAAATCCTGTTTTTTATCGTGATGCAGATGCTGGGGCTGGTCTACGTGTGGAAAAAAGGGGGACTCGAGTGGGGGCCGACCAGGAAAAAGGCATAAGCGGGCGGCTGCTCACCGGCACAGACCTTCTGATCAACTGGGCGCGTCAGTACAGCCTGTGGCCGATGTTCTTCGGGCTTTCGTGCTGTTTCGTGGAGGAAGCCGCCGTATTCACCGCCCGCTATGATATGGCGCGCTTCGGCGCTGAGGTGCTGCGGCCCTCTCCGCGCCAGTCCGATCTCCTGATCACTTCCGGCACCATCTTCAAGAAGATCGCGCCTGTCATCCTGCGGCTCTACGAACAGATGCCCGAGCCCAGATGGGTGATTTCGATGGGCTCCTGCTCCAATTGCGGCGGCATGTACGACGCTTACAGCGTGGTGCAGGGCATCGACCAGATCCTGCCCGTCGACGTGTACATCCCGGGCTGCCCGCCCCGGCCGGAGGCGGTCCTGCAGGGCCTGGTGCTGCTCCAGAAAAAAATCATGGGCGAGGAACGGCCCACGCGGCCCGTCCTCAACCTCGGGGGCGGCACCCAGGGAACGCGCCGACCCGTCCTCGTCGACGGCCGGACCAAGTCCCGCGACCCCCGAGGGCCGGGTATGGACGGTATCGTCATCCGCGGCACCTCCGACACCCCGCCGCATTTCGCCGACAGCCGTTCGGACCTCATGTGGACGCCTCCGGCCCGCCAGATCGTTTTCAACGTCATTGAAAACGATTTGTCCCAGTCTCTCATCGAGCGTTTCGGCGAGGCCGTCCGACCAGAACCGCACCCCGCCGACATGCCGACCTTCCAGGTGGAGGCCGGCCGGCTCAAGGCGATCCTGCAGCATCTCAAACACGAGGCGGCCCCCCGCTTCCAGCGCCTGGAAGATCTGACCGTGGTCGATGAATCAACCCGCCGCCGCCGCGACGGCACGGCAGACTTCACGCTGGTCTACCACCTGCTCGCCTTCGACCCGCCCACCCGCGTGCGGCTGAAGGTGCCGCTGCACGGAGCGGACCCCGCAGCTGCCAGCATCACGGACATCTGGCCCTCGGCCGACTGGTACGAACGCGAAGCTTACGACCTCATGGGTGTGCGCTTCGAGGGCCACCCCAATCTGCGGCGCATCATCATGCCGGACGACTGGGAAGGCCACCCCCTGCGCAAGTCCCACCCCGGACGGGCCACAGAGATGGCGCCCTACACGCGGGCGGACGCGGAACGCCACCAGCCGGCGGACGCCGGCGTTTACGTCAAGGGCCCGGGCGACGAGCACCACCTGATCCTCAACGTCGGCCCGCATCACGTGAGCACCCACGGCCTGATCCGCTATATCCTCACCTTGGACGGCGAAGAGATCACCGGGATGGACCTCGACATCGGCTACCACCACCGCGCGGTGGAGAAGATCGGCGAGCGCCAGAGCTGGCACCAGTTCATCCGCGCCGTCGAGACCCTGGCCGGAATCAGGGTCCCGGAGCGGGCCCAGGTGATCCGGGTGCTGCTGAGCGAACTCTTCCGGCTCAGCAACCACCTCGTCTGGTTCTCGACTTACGCCCATGACGTCGGCGCCATGAGCCCGACGTTCTACGCCTTCCGCGAGCGCGAACGCGTGCTCGACATCGTGGAGCTGATTACCGGCGGCCGGCTGCATCCGTCCTGGTTCCGTATCGGCGGGGTGGCGGCCGATCTGCCCGACGGCTGGAAGGAGGCTGTGGATCACCTCGTGAAGATTTTCCCCGGGTGTCTGGACGAATACGAGACGCTCACCCGCAAGAACCCCATTTTCAAGGCGCGCACCCAGGGCGTTGGCCGGATATCGCTGCAGGATGCGATCGATTGGGGGGTCACCGGACCGAACCTGCGGGCCTGCGGCCTGGAGTGGGACCTGCGCAAGAAGTTCCCCTACTCGGGTTATGAGAACTTCGATTTCGAGGTGCCCACCGCCGTCGCCGGGGACTGCTATGCCCGCTATCTGGTGCGCATGGAGGAGATGCGCCAGAGCATTCGGATCATCGCTCAGGCGGCGGCGAACATGCCGGCCGGCCGAACCGTGACCGACGATTACCGCTACGTGATCCCGAAGCGCGCCGACATGCTGAAAGACATCGAGAGCCTCATCCACCATTTCGTCAACGTCACCCGCGGCATGAAGATCCCGCGCGGCGAGGCCTATGCATCCTGCGAGATCCCGCGCGGCGAGCAGGGCTACTACGTGGTGAGCGACGGCCTGGGCCATCCCTACCGCCTGCGGGTGCGCGGGCCGGGGTTTGCCAACGTGCAGGCGATGCCGATCCTGGCGCGGGGCGAGACCATCGCCGATCTGATCGCGATTATCGGTTCGGTGGACTACATTCTTCCGGATATCGACCGGTAAACAGGATGGCTGCGTTGGAAACCCGATTTCTGCGTTGCGCTTCACCCCGCTGGCGCTGCGGCGTACGGGAAGTACGCCTCGCGCCGCGGGGCTTGCGCGCCTTGAACTCGGGCTTTGAACGCAGCCATCTGACAGAAGATTCTTGGCTATAGCGATGTTGCCTAAAGAGATCAAGGACCGGCTCGAAGCCGAAATCAAGCACGTCGAGCACCCGCGGGAGCTGGCGGTGGACGTGATGTTCGCCATTCAGGACCACTACGGCTACCTGAGCGACGAGGCCCTGGCCGAAGCCGCAGGAATGCTGGGCATGACGCCGCTGGAGCTCGACGAGCTGGCCACCTTCTACGCAAATACGTCATCCACGTCTGCGACAGCGTGGTCTGCTGGATGAACGGATACGAGTCGGTGCGGGACTACCTCTGCCGCAAGCTGGGCATCGCCCTGGGGGAAACCACCCCCGACGGGCTGTTCACCTTGCTGCCGGTCTGCTGCATCGGGTATTGCGACCGCTCACCGGCCATGCTGGTCAACCGTCGGGTTTACGGCGAACTGACGCCGGAGAAGATCGACGAAATTCTGGCGAAATACAGGCAGAAAAGCAGCAAGCTATGAACGATACATATCCTCAAGTCTTGTTTAAAAACCGCCACCCCGACCGGATCGCCACCTTCGAGGAATACCGGGCCGGCGGCGGCTACCGGGCGTTGGCCGATGCGATCGCGCGGCGGACGCCGGCGGAGGTACGCGAGATCGTTCTGGATGCGGCGCTTCTGGGGCGCGGCGGGGCCGCTTTTCCGGCCGGCCGGAAAATGATGACCATCGCGGAGGATGCGCCTCACCCGCGTTATGTCGTCTGCAACGCCGACGAGATGGAGCCCGGCACGTTCAAGGACCGCGTTCTGATCCACGCCGACCCCCACCTGCTCATCGAGGGCATCATCCTTGCGGCCTGGTCGGTCCAGGCGGACCGGGGTATCATCTTCATCCGGCCGGAATACGAAAACGCCGCCCGCATCCTGGAGCGCGAGATCGGCATCGCCGGGGAACACGGTTACCTTGGCCGCCATATCCTGGGCACGGAGTACTCCTTTGAAATCGTCGTGCACCGCAGCGCCGGCCGCTATATCTGCGGCGAGGTAACGGCCCAGATCAATGCCCTGATGGGCCGGCGCGCCAATCCCAAGCAGCCGCCTCCCTATCTGACGCAGCAGGGTCTGTGGGCCAAACCGACCCTGGTCCACAACGTCGAGACCTTTGCCTGCCTGCCGCATATCGTCCAAAACGGCGCCGATTGGTTCAAGTCTCTCGCCCGGACGGCGGACGGCGCCGGAACCAAGATTTTCGGCATCAGCGGCAAGGTGAAACAGCCGGGCTGCTATGAGCTGCCCATCGGCATCCGCTTGAGCGAGATCATCGAAAACTGTGCGGGCGGCATGCTCGACGGTTCGGAGTTCAAGGCCTGCCTGCCCGGCGGAGCCTCCACCGGCTTTCTGCCGCGGCAGCACTACCATGTCGAAATGGACTTCGATGCCTTGAAGAAGGCCGGCAACCGCCTGGGCACCGGCGCCATCATGGTGTTCGACCACAAAACCTGCCTCGTGGCGGCCACCCTGAACCTGATGGAATTTTTCGCGCGCGAGTCGTGCGGCTGGTGTACGCCGTGCCGGGAAGGGTTGCCTTACATCCGCGATCTTTTGGCGCGCATCGAGGGCGGCGACGGCGAGCCGGACTTCATCCCCATGCTGGAGGAGATGAAAGTCCACCTCTACCGATCCTAAAGTCCACCTCTACCGATCCTACTGTGCGTTCGCGCCCGGGGCCGCCGCGCCGTTGGAAAGCCTGCTCGCGCATTTCAAGGACGAGCTTCAGGAACACATTCGGGAGAGGAGATGCCCTTTCAAAAAAGAGGCGGGGCGCGGAGGCACCGAGATGGTCAAGCCTCGGTTCATCGCTTGACCCTGATGACTTTCAGGCTTTTGTGGGAGCGGCATCCTGCCGCGATGATTTGTATATGCCGAAACTGATCATAGACGACCGCGAAATCGACGTCGCCGCCGGCACCAAGGTGATCGAAGCTGCCGCGCAGCTGGGGATCTTGATCCCGCGTTTCTGCTACCATCCGGCGCTGGGATCCGTGGGCGCCTGCCGGGTCTGCGCCGTCAAGGTCCTGGAAGGGCCGGTCAAGGGCATCCAGATGAGCTGCATGCTGGATGCCGTGGACGGCATGTCCGTCTCC
>JALOPB010000425.1 GCA_025454115.1 Desulfobacterales bacterium
CTGCTGCTGGACATGGACTATCCGCGTACGCCGCTTTCGATGCCGGCGCTGGAGGAGCGCCTTTTGAAATTCTCCAACGCGATCCGGATGCCGGACGATACCACCGTAGTCGAAGCCCGGTTTTTCGGCGCGGGCTTATAGAGAGCCGGAACGAAGAGGCAAGCCGGAACCCGAAAAACCACCGCTATCACCACAACACGTCGGCCCTTGCAGTGAGCCAGGTCGGGCCGTTCGACCAATGGCCGACCGGCATGGGCTTCAAGTACTTCTACGGCTTCGTCCGCGTCGACGATAACCAACGGTGGCGCTCGATGGCACGTCGCTACGACATGTTCAGCTCGAACCGCAGTGATCGACATGCCCGTGCAAACGGTGACGGTTTTCCAATTGCACTTTAGCTTGGGTTGATTAGAAGGTGATGAGCTCAAGGGCTTTGCGGCCGCCGCGGACAGCTTCGGCGGGAATTCGCTGGTCCAACGTTGCCAGTTTGCCTTTTTTGTGTACGGCCAGCCCCAGCAGGTACACATCCGTGACGTGAGCATGGGTGATGATCGCATCGGGTTCGAGGAGTTGAAGGATACTGATGTCTTCCGACCAGAAGCGATGGCCCGGGACCTCGCAAAGCCGGCGGAAAATGTCAAGCACGGCCGTGACATCCCCCGGGCGGTTTGGGTAATTGGGATGGCTGGCAATGCGGATGAATCCATTTTCAGTGAGGGGACAGGTTGCCCAAGCCTTCAGACCCTTATCCGCAAACCAGCGATGCGCCGAGTGATGGTGGATATGCATCGGATCCGTTAATGATAGAAGCAGGTTGACATCGAGAAGATAGGTCGTCATGGCGCTTCGTCTCGAAGACGGTTGATCAAATCCAGCGTTCCTACGCCGGCATCCGGCTGGACCGGGAACAGGGGCAGGCCATGTTTGGTCGAAACAGGGGCCCGGCGGGTCAGTGCCTGCCGCGCCAGATCCGACAGCACTCGACCCAGTGAGCTGCCTCGCTGCTTGGCGATTTCCTTGGCGGCAAGGAGAACGTCTTCTTCAAGATCAACTGTTGTGCGCATGGTTCAGAATACCTCCTGTGGTGCGCTGCTGACGCAGGAGATCGCATCAGATGTTTGATGTTAAAACTTCAAACACAAGATGTCAAGACGATGCGAAAATCGCGCGCTCACAGGAGCTCAAGCCGCCTCGACGCTGGTTTCGAGGGCGGCCATGAACTGCTTTGATTTGGAGAGGATGGTCGGCAGGCACAAGAAGAGCACCGCGCCGATCAGCAGCGCCAGTGATATGGGCTTTTCCAGAAAGATCAGGTTGCTGCCCTTGGAGATGATCAGGGCTTGCCGGTAGGCCTGCTCTATGCGGCCCCCCAGGATCAGGCCGACCGTCGGCCCCATGACCGTGTGGCCGAGTTCCAGAACGAGAACGCCCTCCAGCGTCAGCTTAGATGCGCTCTTTATTCAACGATGATCCTGTCGTCGGGTTGGGGGGGAACCGCTCGGGCCGAGGACGGAGCGATGCGCCGCCCGCTTGCCGCCGAGCGCCTCCGACAGCCGTTCCGCCGCCGCCGACAGGCGCTTGGCATGGGAACGGCGCGCCGCCGGGGAAAATCGGCTGACGGGGCCGGAGAGCGCGAGCGCACCGGCTAGGTCGCCCCCGTGTTCGAAGACGGGCGCCGCCAGGGCGCAGGCATCGACCGCCCGCTCCCCGTCGCTGACGGCATAGCCCCGGGCGCGGATGGCGGCCAGCTCCCGCCGCAGGCCGGCCTTGTCGGTGATCGTCGCCGGGGTTCGCTGCGGCAGGCCGGTCCTGGACAGGATCGTTTCCACGAGTTCCGCCGGCGAGAAGGCCAGAATCACCTTTCCGGCGGCGCCGGCATGGAGGTCCATGCGCTGCCCCTCGGCGATCGAATGGCGGATGGCATGGGTCCCTTCCTCGCGCGCCAGAACGACGCGCTCGAAGCCCTCGCGGACGTAGAGGGAAGCGGACTCCCCGGTTTTCAGCGCGAGCTCCCGCAAGATCGGCCGCGCCAGAGGCAGCAGGAGCCGGCCGCGCTCGAAGGCCCTTCCCAGGGCGAACATTTTCGGCCCGATCCGGAAGATCCCGGTATCGGGTTCAACCGTTAAAAACCCCCTGTGCGCCAGCGTCCCCGCCAGCCGCGCCACCCGGTTGCGGGTGAGCCGCGTTTCCTGGATCAGCTCCCGGGTTGACAGCACCGGCCACTCCAGGAAGCACTCCAGCACGTCGAGCGCCGCCAGCACCGCCTCCACGTGGCGCTCGGTCTGCCGTATCGGGGCCTTCATCCGCATGCGATCCCCTGGGAGTGGATAACCCGGTTCATACGGCCGGGCAGGCGGCGGCCGAGGAGCTCCTCGTAGCGGTCCACCACCCGGCAGAGGGCCTCGAGGTCGATGCCCGTATCGACGCCGATCTGATGAAACATGTTCACGGCATCCTCCGCCGCCACATTGCCGGAGGCCCCCTTCACGAACGGGCAGCCCCCGATCCCTCCCGTGGAGACATCGAAGATGCTCACGCCCTCTTCGTATGCGGCCAGCATGTTGGCCAGGCCGAGGCCGCGGGTGTCGTGCAGGTGGATCGAAATCGGCAGGTGCGGAATCGCTGCGCGGGTTTTGGAAACGAGCCTTCTCATCTGAACGGGGTTGGCCATGCCGGTGGTGTCCGCCAGGTTGAGTTCGTTGGCACCGGTCGCGCCGATGCGGGCGGCC
>JALOPB010000094.1 GCA_025454115.1 Desulfobacterales bacterium
CCATGCGCCGCCTCCTGAAAATCGAAGGTGAAGTAGTTGTAGCACAGCACGGCGCACCCCACCGGGGCGATCCCCACCGTACGACCGCGAATGCCGAGTTCGTCGATCACCTCGGCCACCATGCGGTGCGCCACGCCGTGGGTGCACCCCGGGCAATAGTGCGTGGCCACATCGGCCAGGGCTTGCGGGCGATGAAACGCTTTCCCCATTTTGTTGCTCCTGTAATTTTTGTCCTGGTTTGAACCGCCGATGGGCTTGCGGATTCAAACGATTGCGACGGAGGCCGTTGCACGGTGAAACCCGCCGCAAAAATTAGTTAAAAACGGAACTCGCTAAAGCAACCTGCCGATCTCCTCCATCACCTCTTCCGGCGTCGGCACCTCGCCGCCGCACTTGCCGTACCAGTGCACGGGCCGCGCGCCCCGAACGCTCAGTTCCACGTCCTCCACCAGCTGGCCCATGCTCATCTCGATGCTGACGGCCGCCCGGCAACTCGCCTTGCAGACGGCTGCATGAATCGCCTGGCGCGGAAACGGGAAGAGCGTTTGAGGCCGAACCATGCCTATTTCAATGCCTTTTTCCTTAAAGGTGTCGATCACCGTGCGGCACACGCGGCTCATGGTGCCGTAGCTGACGATGAGCAGCTGGTAGTCGCCCTGCAAGTTGTAAGTCTCGCAGCGCACCTCTTCCCGGTTCATGCGATCGTACTTGGCTTTCAGTTTCAAGTTGTGGGCGTTTAACTCCTCGGGCACGAGATAAAGCGTCTTCACCAGATTGCGGCGCTCGCTTCGGCGAGTGTCCATGCCATTGGTGGCCCACTCGTCCTTGTTCGACGGCTCGCCCTTGAGCTGGTCGGGAAACTCGACCGGCTCCATCATCTGACCGATCAGGCCGTCGCCCAGGATCATCACCGGATTGCGGTATTTTTCCGCCAGCGGGAAGGCCGTCATGACCATTTCCACGGCTTCCTGCACGCTGGCCGGTGCCAGCACCAAGAGCCGGTAGTCCCCGTGGCCGCCGCCCTTCACCGACTGGAAGTAATCCGCCTGCGACGGCAGAATGCCGCCCAGTCCAGGGCCGCCGCGCATGATGTTGACGAACACCGCCGGGCATTGGGCTGCCGTAATGTAGCTGATGCCTTCGCTCATGAGGCTGATGCCCGGGCTGGAGGAGGTGGTGAACACTCTCGCCCCGCAGGCCGCAGCGCCGAAAATCATATAGGACACGGCCACCTCGCTCTCGCCCTGCAGGAAAACCCCGCCCACCTCTGAAAGCCGCTTGGAGAGATACTCGGCCACTTCGGACTGGGGGGTGATCGGGTAGGCGAAATAGTTCAAGCAGCCGGCGCGGATGGCTGCCTCGGCGATGGCTTCATTGCCCTTCATCAGCACCTTGCCCATCTCATTTCCTCCGTGCGCCCGAGCCGGCGGCGGCTTCGGCAATCTCGTTGATGGTGATGGCCACATCCGGACACATCGTACAGCAGATGGCGCAGAAGATGCAGTCATCGGGCCGCGCCTGATAGGCAGGAAAATAGCCCTTGGGATTCATCTCGTTACCGATTTCCAGGACATTCTTGGGACAGACCGCGACACACAGGCCGCAGCCTTTGCAACGGTCCCGGTCCACCACATGCTCATAGGCCATATCACTTCCTCCTCACAGCTTGCACGCCCGCTTCCACGGGGGCACCAGTTGCCGCCGAATCGTCAGCACCGGACAGTCGAACTGCGCCGGGTCCACCTGGGCCAGCAACTCCTCGGTCACCGTCACGAACACCAGCGGCAGGCCGCAGGCCGCACAGACCTCTTTTACGAATGCATAACCGTCGACGATCACCTGCGGAGTGGTCTCGTCGATCAGGTTGGCGTTTCCGATCAATCCCGTAATCGCCCGTTTGGCCGACGCCTCGATCTGGCGCTGGATCCGCATGCAACCCGCCACGCTGCCGGTATCCGGCCGCAGCGGGTTGATGACGTGCAGGACCTGACAGGAGCGCCCGGCAAACGCATCTCCGAGCGCCGCGAGAACCGTGGCGCCGACCTGGTCGCCGCCGGCGTCGAGAAGAGTCAGCCCCTCCGCGCGGCGGATCAGCCCGGACACACGCGGGCTCAGCACCGGCAATTCGGATTGAACGTAGGGCCGGGGGGGAAGCACCACATCGATACCCAGTCCGGTCAGCTGGGCCTCGGCTTCGCGCGACCGGAAATAAGGATTCACCAGATCCAGGTCCGCGATCCGCACCTCCATCCCGGCCTGGCGGTGGTGAATGGCCAGGTTGACCGCAACTTCGGATTTGCCGCTGCCATAACTTCCGACCAGGACGACGACGCCCTCCAGCCTCAAACCCACGCCGACTCCTCCGAAAAACCCTATCGTTCAAACCGGGACCCTGCCGGCTCCCGGCGCGCTCCGCCGGTTGCTGGGAGTGAAAACGCAAAAAGATCTTTTTAGATGTTAATCGTAAGGCTGTCAAGCCTTGACGACGGTTTTCAGAGAAATCCGTTGCGCCGGACTTCCGCCTGATCGATGCTTGTGCTAAAAGGAAATTTTAAAGCCCGATCCCATCCAATGGCTGCAAGGAGGATCTTAGCGACGATGGATTGCGTCCAAACCGGCCTCGAACAGCTGCTCGCCGATCCGCCGGCCTGGATCAGGGGCCGACGCCTCGGCCTGCTGTGCAACCCGGCCTCGGTCGATCGTCGTTTTCACCATGCCCGCGACCGCCTGACCCATCGGTTTCCCGGAGCCCTGCGCGCTCTGTTTTCACCGCAGCATGGCTTTTTTGCCGAAAAACAGGACAACATGATTGAATCCGCGGACCTAACTGACCCCGTCCTCGGCATACCGGTATTCAGCCTTTACGGAGCCACTCGCATCCCGCAGCCGGAGATGTTCGATGATATCGATTGCCTGCTGGTCGATCTCCAGGACGCGGGCACCCGGGTCTATACGTTCATCTATACTCTGTCCTACTGCATGGAAACCGCACGCAATTGCGGCAGGCAGGTGGTGGTCCTCGACCGGCCCAACCCCGTCGGTGGCGCCGCCGTCGAAGGCAACTTGTTGAACCCCGATTACCGCTCATTCGTCGGCCGGTTTCCGATCCCCATGCGCCATGGGTTGACCATTGCCGAGCTGGCGCGGTTATTCAACACCCGCTTCGGTATCGGTTGCGACCTCGATGTGGTTCCCATGGCGGGCTGGAAACGCGCCATGATGTTTGCCGACACCGGGCTGCCCTGGGTGGCACCCTCCCCCAACCTGCCCACACCGGCGGCCGCCATGGTCTATCCCGGGCAGGTCTTGTGGGAGGGCACCAACGTCTCCGAGGGACGCGGCACCACGCAACCGTTCGAACTCTTCGGTGCGCCTTTTTTCGACGGCTCTCGACGGAGGGCCGAATTCCACCAGGTCCCTCTTCACGGGGCGATTCTACGGCCAGCCGCCTTTGAGCCCACGTCGAACAAGTGGCAGGGTCGCTGCTGCCACGGGTTCCAGATCCATGTGACCGACCCGGCGCGCTATGCACCCTACGCCGCCACCCTCCACCTGTTGCAGGCGGCCATTCGGCATTACCCGCAGGAGTTCGCCTGGCGGCCACCGCCATACGAATACGAATACGAAAAATGGCCGATCGATCTGCTTATCGGTGATTCCTCGATCCGGCAACGCGTGGAAAACCTCGAACCCATCGAACACATCGAGGCATCCTGGCACGCCCAGCTCGAAGACTTCAAGGCGATGACCCGCGACGTTCGGCTGTATCCCTGAACGCTTTAGAGGCACATGAACCCGAAATCTTCCATGCACGCGACCGACCCGACGGGTACCGCCTGGATCCGGATGCGCTTCAAGAAAAACAAGGTCTGGGTGGAATCGAATGCCGATGGCGGGCCTCTCGAGATGGCTGGCCGCGTCCGCATCAAGTACCAGCTGGACCAGCCCCACGAATACCGGGTCAAGCGGTCGGATGTACGCGCCCTGGACGAGGCGCCACCGGATGATCAACCCCCGCGGACGCCCCGCCCGGCCGAGCGCATGCATTCGCCGGCCGATCCGGCCGGGGACCGGATCGTGCACATCTTCACGGACGGGGCCTCTTCCGGGAACCCGGGGCCGGCGGGGATCGGCGTGGTGCTGCAGTGCGGCTCCCGACGCAGGGAAATCTCGGAATACATCGGCGCGGCTACGAACAATATCGCCGAGTTGTTGGCGATTCAAAAAGGGCTGGCCGCCGTACGCAACCGGCGGCTTCCCGTCCGCGTATACACGGACAGCGGCTATGCGTTCGGAGTTCTTACGCTGGGCTGGAAGCCCAAGAAAAATACGGAGGTCATCAGCGCTATTCGCAAACAGATGGCGGCGTTTGATGATTTGAAGCTGGTCAAGGTGAAGGGGCACCACGGGGTGCTGGAGAACGAACGAGCCGATGAGTTGGCTACCTCGGCCGTCCGGCAGGCGGGCGGATGAACGGAGCCCGGCGGAGTCGAAGACCGCCGGGCTTCATTGACGGTTGACCCTATTCGGGTTTCTTATCGGCTTTCAGTCCCTCAAGTTCTTTCTTGAGGTCGGTAATCTCACTCTTATACTTTTCCAGCTCGTCGGCCGTCACCGCAGCGGCAACCGGTTCGTCTTTCTTCCAGGTGTCCTTCATTTCATCGAAACCGAGATAAATCGCCAGACCGCCGCCCAGCAGCAAAACCGCTGGGATGGTTCCGCCCAGAACCGTCAGGAATTCCTTCCACCAGAAGCCAAGGCCGATCAAACCCAACGCTGCCCCCACCGCACCGCCAATCAAAGTTTTCATAACGCTGCCTTCTCCTTTCCTGCTTGTTCCAAACGTGATTTGTGTGGAAAATGGATGATTCCTCTTATCGCAAGCTTGCGGAAAACTCGATCGGAGCGCGACGTCGTCTGGCCCAACCGGTCGCACCGAAAAAAAACAATTCTGTTACCTATAACACAGCCCCGAACCTCTGACAAGGCCAATTTGTGAATCGCGGACCCGGCTCCCATCGGACCGGCCCTGCGGATACGAAACGCTTTCGGAGAGTTAGAGCCAACCGGAAGTTGCAAAAACCGAGGGACTCTGTTACGGAGCGGTATCATCCGTCTACCGGTCACCGGCGCGCGCCGATCGCCGGCAGTGCCTTGGCTTAAAACTCCGAGCAAAACATCATGGATCTGCGTGAAAACCAGCCTCCGGCTCCTCCGGCCGGAACCTTTCCTAAGTGGATGAACCGCGTCCTCCAGGGCAGCCGCCACCACTATGCGAGCATTCTGCCCAGCCGCCTGGGCCGCCTAATGTCCTGGGCTTTGAAACTTTTTTATTCGGGCATCCGCCTGGAGCCAGCTCAGGCTCGCGTCCTGCGGGAGCTGCCGCCGGACGCCATCGTCATCTTCACCACCCGGTTCCGATGCGCGTTCGCCGTTCTGTTCGCTTACACACGCTACGCCGCCATGGGCCTGCCGTTCCCCACCGTCGGCCTGGGATGCCGGTGGTTCGTCTGGCAACCGCTCGCGCGGATGCTCCGCATCCTGCTGGCTGGCCTGGACAGCTTCTGGAACCACCGGCGGAGGCCCGATCCGATGGCCAACGGCTTCGTGGAAAGCGAGCTGCTGCAGGGCAAGACCGGGTTTCTGACCCTCATCGAAAAACGAAGGCTATGGCATCGGTTTCGTCGGCCGCGCATCGACGCGGTTGAATTCCTGATCTCGCTGCAAAAGAGAATCGATCGTCCAATCCTGCTCGTCCCGCAATTGATGTTTTTCAGCCGAAACCCGCGGCGGGCGCGTCTGACGCTGGTGGATATGCTCTTCGGACCGGAGGACGAACCGGGACGATTGCGGCTCCTGGCGTCCCTGTTCAAGAACCCGGGTAACGTTTTCGCCGAGCTATCGCCGCCCATTGATATCCGCTGCTTCCTGGCACGCCCCGGGATGGCCGACCATCGCAGCGATTATCAGGCCGGTGTCCTGCGCGGCGAGATTCTGGCCCAAATCAGCCGGCACCGCCAGAGCATCACCGGCCCGGTGATCAAATCCCGGGCCGAGTTGAAAGAAAGCATCCTGGCCGGTGAAGGGTTCCAACAGTTCATGCAAACCCATGCCGAAAACCACCAGCTCCCGCTGGCTGAGGTCCGCGCCAAGGCTGGCGACTACCTCGATGAAATTTCGGCAGCCATGAGCCCGAGTTGGATCCGCTTCTACTCGGCCATCGTCGGATGGATCTTCCGAACCATTTTCGACGGGGTCGCACTGGATCGGGAGGGTCTGGCGGCGGTCAAGCGCATGGCCTTGCGCGGCCCGATCGTTTTCGTGCCCTCGCATAAAAGCCACGTGGACTACCTGCTGCTTTCCTATGTGCTCTACCACCACGACCAGCCCTGCCCGCTGGTCGCCGCCGGCAAGAATCTTTCATTCTGGCCGATCGGCCCGCTCTTCCGGCGGGGAGGCGCATTTTTCATCCGCCGGTCCTTCAGAGGGGCCGTTCTCTACGCGCGGTCCTTTGCGGAATATGTGCACAAGATTCTCGAAGAGGGCTTCTCGGTGGAGCAATTCATCGAGGGCGGGCGCAGCCGCACCGGCAAGGTGCTCCTGCCGAAGCTGGGACTGCTGTCCATTCTCCTGACCGCCCAAAAAAACGGCGCGTGCGAGGATTTGATCTTCGTTCCAGTGTCCATCGGCTACGACCGCGTGCTCGAGGAGACGTCCTATCTGCATGAAATCGAGGGCGGCCAAAAGAAACCGGAAAACGTCTGGCAGGTGATCAAGGCACGTAAATTCCTGCAGCGGCGCTACGGTAAGGTCTACCTTCAGTTCGCGGCACCGATATCGGTGAACGAGCTGGCGGGAGGCGAACCGGGTGCGCTTCAAGCGATGCCCCCCAAAGACTTCAGTCGTTTCTGCCGCGGCCTCGGCCACCGGATCGTCCATGCCATCAACCAGGTGAGCGTCGTCACCCCGCATGCCCTCACGGCGGCCGCCATCCTAACGATCGGCCGGGAGCGCCTCGACCTGCGGGACGTGATGGGGGTCATGGAGCTCTATATCAATCACCTGGTTGCCATCGGGGCGAAACTGGCCGACACGTTGATCATGGACCACCGCCGGGCCGCCCTCCACGCTTTGGAATCCTATACCCAGCGCCGGATCCTGGAACCCGCCGACGAGGATGCCCGGGATGCCGATCATCCCTCCGGCTACCTCCTGAAGGAGTCCAAACGACCCCTCCTGGAGTATTACAAGAATACGTGCGTGGCATTCTTCGTTCCGGCCGCGTTCACGGCACTCGCCATTCTGCAGGAAGAAGCCTTTCAGTTTTCGGCGTCCGATCTCCATACCCGTTATGAATTTCTGCAGGACCTCTTCCGCAACGAGTTTGTCTTCGATGCCGATGCCCCGGCCGAAGTTCATCTGCGAGCGGGGCTCAACCGCTTCATCGAAGACGCCGTGCTGATTCCGCACCCCAGCCTGCCGGACACGTACAATGTCACCGCCGCCGGATTCCGCAAGCTGAGGCACTTTGCGCTGTTTGTGAAACCGTTCTTGGAATCCTATTGGGTGGTCCTCAGCTATCTCCGCCACAGTCCGTCCGCCGGCGGCGAAACCAAGGATCGCATCCGCAAAATAGCGTCCCACGGCAGCCGCATGTACCGCCACAAGGAGATCGAACTGCGCGAGGCGCTGTCTAAGGTGGCTTACGAAAACGCCTTGGATTTTTTTACCAACCCGGCTTTCAAAAACAATGAGGACGGCGAGGCGCTGGAACGCTATGCGACCGCCATCGAAAACGCCCGGCGGTGCCTGAAGCCATGAAAGCCCTCATCCTGGCAGCCGGCCTGGGCACGCGGCTGCGGCCCCACACCCTGACGACCCCCAAAGCCCTGTTCACGCTGGCCGGACGGCCGCTGCTGGATTTCCATATGCGCAACCTGACGGAAGCCGGCTGCGAGGCGGTGGGCATCAACACCCATCACCTGCCGGAACCGATCGAGACCTTCATCGCCACCCGGCATTTCGACATTCCGGTTTATCTGCGCCACGAACCGGCCATCCTGGGAACCGGTGGGGCCATCAAGAATTGGGCCGATTTCTGGGATCATCGGCCGTTCATGGTCGTCAACGCCGACGTTTATTCGACGATCGACTTGAGGGCGGTCTATGCATTTCATCTGCGCCGCCGACCGGACGCGACGTTGGTTCTGGTGGACGATCCGGAATTCAACACGGTGGGTGTGGACCCGGTCGGGCGAGTATATGAGTTTGCTGGATCGAAGGCCGACGCACCGGCCGGCGCGCTCACCTTCACCGGCATCCAGGTCCTGGACCCGGTCGTCCTCGATTTCATCCCGGGGCATGGCTTCCATAACAGCATCGACGCCTTCCGGGCGATGATTGCCGCCGGACGAACCGTGCTCGCCTTCGTTCCAGAACGAGGGGCCTGGAAGGACCTGGGAACCGAAGCGCGCTACCGCTCGACCGCGGCCCAGGCATCGGCGCGGGAAGCCTGGCAGCAAGCCTTTTCCGGAACCCTTCCGGAAGGCGCCGGCCCGGAGCGGATCGAAGGGGACGGCTCCGACCGACAGTGGTCGCGCTGGAGGGGCGCTGGCCGATCGATGATCCTGGCGGACCACGGCCTGCACGCCACAGCAGGGGTCGCCGAGGTGGACGCGTTCGTGGCCATCGGTCGCCATTTGAAAAGCCGGCAGGTTCCGGTTCCGGCCATTTATTTTGCCGATACGTTCGCGGGGCTGGTCTTCCTGGAGGACCTCGGGGACACCAGCCTCCAGAGCCTGGTGCAGGCGCAATCGGACCGCAGACAGGTGCTTAGCGCCTATCACACCGTGATCGACGACGTCATCCGCATGGCGATCGAGGGCGCCCGAGGGTTTGACCCGGCCTGGACCTTCCAGACACCGGCCTATACCCGCGAGGTCATTCTCGATCGCGAATGCCGGTATTTCCGCGACGCATTTCTGGTCGGCTATGCCGGGCTGGATGTGGACGATAGCCTCAGCGACGAATTCAACCGCATCGCAGACGGCGCGCTGGAAGGTGATGAACCGGGGTTCATGCACCGCGACTGCCAGTCGCGAAACATCATGGTCAAAGACGGGCGATTCTATTTCATCGACTTCCAGGGAGGCCGGCTGGGCCCGCCGCAATACGATCTGGCCGCGCTGCTGATCGATCCTTACGTGGGGTTGGCGATAGAGGAACAAGAGGAGCTGCTGGACTACGCCATGCAGGGACTCTCCCGGCGGCGACCGATCGATCCCCGCCGCTTTCG
>JALOPB010000426.1 GCA_025454115.1 Desulfobacterales bacterium
ACGGCCTTGGTGGTGGTGGAGCCGACGTCAAGCCCCAGGATGCAGACGTCTCCCGGGCGGATCGCATCGCGCGCAATCGTCTTGAACTCGACCTGCGCCCCAAAATCCGGTAGGGGCGCCAGGCGGTCGAAGGCTACCGCCCCTTCGACGAACAGGCCCCCCACGCCCGGAAACGGCGCGGTTTCATGGGCGAGCGCCCAGAGTGCGGCTCCGAGGGCCTCGAAATAGGGGGCCTCCGGGGGAACGATCAACCCCGGGATTTCGCGGCGCAGATAGGCGATCATCATGTGGTTTTGGGCGGTGCCGCCGGTGATCATGATGTCGCGCCGCTCGACTTTCTTGAGCAGTTCGAGGATCTTGTTGGCCATCATCTGGCACAGGCCGGCGGTGACTTGAGCCTTGGGGATGCCTTTGTTGGTGGCGTGGGTGCAGTCCGATTTACAGAAAACCGAACAACGGCCGGAGACGTGATGCGGTCGTTCCACGGCGGCGAACTGGGCGGCGTCCTCCAGGCCGACGTTCATGCGCCGCAGCTGCTGCAGAAAAAACTCGCCGGTGCCGGAGGCGCATTTGTTGCCGGTGATGACGTTGGCGATGCGCGCGCTGCGATCCAGGACGTAGACCATAAAGGTCTCCCCGCCGGCAGACACCACGGCGGGGCAGTCGACCTCGGCGGGCTTCAGGAACGGATAAGCGCATTCGACCGCCTCCGGCTCGGAGATCGACGTCAGATTGACGAATTTGCGGAATTTGCGTCCGGTGGCGGCGATGCGGTCGAAGGAGGCCAGGTCGATGCCTTCCAGAGCCCGCAGCAAGGTGCGCTTGGGGTCCCCTTCATGAACGTGAACCGAATGGGCGCTGATGCGCGGCGCGGAGGCGCCGCTCCCGCGCTCCTGTTCGACCTGGACCAGGGAAACCGTGGATGCGCCCAGGCACAAACCAAGGGATTTGAGTGTATGGGTCATGGATGCCTCCCGCTGGTTCGAGCGGGAATTTGCTCACCGGGACGGGTTTGAAGTTTTCTATCGCTGTCTGGAAGCCATTTGTCACCGGAAAATTCCGATCTGTCGTCGACTGGAAAAACCGGCCCGCAGATGACCGCTGCGCGCAGAACGTCTGTACCGGTTATTGATAGTGCAAATCCTGTCATCTGGCAAGAGGGCTGAGACCAGCGTCCCAGAATTTTTCATCCATACCGGAGAACGGGCGTCAGTGGGCGCGCGCCGGCTTGGAGCGCTTTTCGCGGGCGGCCTCCTGCGGGTCGATGCGCCAGGTGACCAATGGGGACAGGGCGTAGAGCAGCATGAAGAAAAGGAAGCAGTAGCCGTAATAGGGGGTGAAAACCGACACGAGCAGCAGAAGGGCTCCGCGGCCCAGCCAGGGATGTCGTCCCATGAACCGGCCGGCATGCAGATAACGGATCGGATAGAGGTTCATGACGACGGCCGCCGCAATCATCATGCCGAAGCAAAGCATGCCCCAGAAGGAGACCGATCCGCACGCCTCGTTGACGGCCTGATTGAGAATGATCATAGGCGCCACCACGAGGAGGGCGGCCGCCGGGCTGGGCATGCCTTTGAAGAATCCCGGAATCGGGTGCCGGTCCAGGGTAAAATAGATCAGGCGTATGATTCCGGCCAAGGCATAGAACACCGCGACCGTGGTGTAGGGCAGCTTCTGGAGCCGGGGGTCGGCGATATCGGAAACCAGAAAGTAGTAGATCCAGGCCGGAGCGATGCAGAAGCTAACGGCATCGGAGATGTCGTCGAGCACGCCTCCGAGGGTCACGTTGCGCGGCCGTTGCTCCTGCCCGGGAAGCGGTTCGGTCAAACCGAGCCGCCGGGCCACGGCGCCGTCCAGCTTATCGAAGAGGGCCGCACCAATCAGAAACAGGGACGCCTCCCGGATGCGGTCCTGATAGGCGAAAAACACCGCCAGCAGCCCCATCATGGCGTTCATGATCGTCAGGGCATTGGGGAAAAAGGCCAGAATTCGGCGGCGCAGCTGCACGTTGCCGAGGCAAAGGTCGTCCAGACACAGCGTTCCGTATTTGCGGATGTATCCGGCGATCGATCCGAAATTGATGACGAAGAAGACGATCTCGATGAAAAAGAGCGTCCGCAGGGGGGTTTCGCCCAGCCGGGCGATCCAGCCGTAGACGAGCGAGGGCGTCCCGTTCGGAATGTAGAAGGCATACGCATAGAGCAGTGCGGCCACCGGTGCTGCCACGATGGTGCGCAGGCGTGTGAACTCGCGGTATTCCAATTCTTGATCGAAGCGCAGGGCGACACTGCGCATGAAGTGGGCGAAGTTGTCGCGCACCAGAACGGTGACCACCAGGAACAGCACCAGCACGGCGTGCAGGAGCTCGGTTTTCTTGGGATCCGGCAGAACATAATGCAGCCGCCACATGCAGCCGACCGCCACGGTGGGAAAGATGATGGAGTAGATGAGCTTGTCGAGGATGCGGTCGGCGAGCTGGGCCATCTGCGGGTAGGGGAAATACCGGGCGGCAAACCAGCCGTCGACCAGGTCGAAGGTCATGGAAACGAGCAACAGGATGACCCCGAGCATATAAAGCGTGGGGTTCTGGTTCCACATTACGGCCACGGCGCACAGCATGCCGCCGAACACGAGCGGCAGGCGCCCGTAGACCAGAACCGCCGTGATGCGTTGGGGTAATCGCCCCTTGTGGGCCATGTCGGCAACCGCCTGCTG
>JALOPB010000095.1 GCA_025454115.1 Desulfobacterales bacterium
TTGTCCACCAGGTGCTTGATCTGAGGCGCCCATGATTGAAGATTCTGGACTTCGTCAAAAAGCAGGTAAGCCGGCTGGCCGGCGCGGGCGCCCTCGTTGAATGTTCTTGCTAGAACTTTATCCTCGAACCACCGTGCGATAAGCAGGATGGGATCCTGAAGCTTTTCGAGGCTTCCGATTTCGTCGAAAGCAACATAGAGAATGGATGACGGCGACACACCATCGGCGATCAAGTTCGCCATGATCTGGCGGAGCAGAATCGTCTTTCCGACCCGGCGGGGCCCTCGAAGAACGGTGGCCGGCGTCAGTCCGTTTCTAAGGTTCTGCAGAAGGCGGCCAAACGCCCAGCGCCGGACCGGGGGGACGCGGGGCCCGGGCTTGTCTTCCCAGTGCGGATTCAACGACCGGATATCCTGCTCCAGCTCAAACGGCAGCGGGCCGAAAAGAGGATTGGATGAGGGTGCCTTATTTCCCATGGCCTAAATCCTCCTCATGTGAATATCCCGCAATTTGCGACGGGGTGGATTATTGTTCTTTCACCAGGCAGCACTTTTTATATTTCTTCCCGCTGCCGCAGGGGCACGGGTCGTTGCGGCCGATTTTCAATTTTTTAGCCGGAGCCGTCGGCCTGGCTATCGGCTCCAAATCCTTGCCTAGATTCAACGCCGCCTCGGCGTAGACTTCGTAAACCCCCGCCTTGAAATCCCCTAAATCCTGGGAGACCCGGTAGTAGTGGCCGTAATCCAAGATTTCGACAGCCTGTTTCAGGTAGCCGTAGGCTTCTTCCAGCCTTCCGTAAGCCGCGGCATTCTGGCCGAGAGAAACAATGGCTTCGACAGCGAGGGGATCGTGCTCGATGGCCTTGCGATAGGACGCAACGGCATCCTCAGCTCTTTTCGCATTGCTGAGCGTGTTGGCATAGCCGATCAGGGAAGGCACGTGGTCGGGTTTTTGGGCGAGCATCTCCTCGTAATAGAGCAGGGCTTCGTCTATGGACCGCGCTTTCCCGCCGATCCGCTTGCTCTGGGCGAACCGCAGGGGACCTTTTTCGTAGTATTTCCTTGCCTTGTCGCCTATGGCCAAAAGCGCCAGATTGCGCCCCATCACTGCCATATTCGACTCGGCCGTCTTCTCGTAATCGTCTAATGCGCCGCAGTTCTTGCAGCGAATATGATCTGCAATAATATAATCTCCCTTTGCATCGGGAAGCATCGTCACTTCTTCGACCGGATAGGTGTAAATTTTCCGGCAGCGGCGGCATTTCAGTTCCAGGTTGAGCGGCTGATCCAGCACAGCCGTCAAATCGCCGGATGAAAGGGCCTCCTGTATCTTTGTGTGTTCGCGGCTGCGGGCCTCGGCCTCGGCTTCGATTTCATTGAGGAGCGGGGTCTCCACGCCATGAATCAGGCAGAGCAGGCGATAGGTTTGGGCCTCCTGAATTTCCATTTCCCTGAGCTCGTTTCTCAAGGGCGCAATGAATCTGCGGTCGCCGATATCCTGAACCGCCTCCAGCAGAATGAGTTTGTCCAGCGTCCAGAATTGGTCCCAGTGATTCAGCAGCAAGGTTGCAGCGCCTTCGCAGGGCAGCCGGCGCATCAGCTCCAGGCTGCGGGTCATGGCGGCGGGTTTTTGCGACTCGACGACGGCGGGCAAAATATCCAGCAGAGGAGCGCCCAGCCGGCTGGCGGCCAAAGCCAGTCCTTCACCCAGCTCAGGGATGTCGCTCTCCAGCATGAGCAGTCTTTCTGCAATATTCGCATCCATATGATCGCCCAGGAATTCGATCAACCGCTCCATGGCCAGGCTTCGCGGTCGGCGTTCGATGAATTCAAGCATCGATGCGGCGATACGGCCGATCTCCCCGGCAGCATGCAGCCGGTCGGCGATCTTCTGGTCCTCCTCGACGGTTTCCCGGTCCTGGAGGAAGATCTCCAGAAGCGCTTTTGTATCCAGGGAATCGATGTCCAGTCCGATCAATGGCCGCAGTTTCATCAAAATGGAAAATATCGGAAACGCCGCATGCGCCATCATCTTTTGGGCGTCCGGGTCTTTTCCGCCGATGTGGGCGCAAAGCGCCCCGATTGCGTCCATGTTCTGCCGAGGCCTGCCCTTGCCCTGCAGCCATACGGCAAAGCGGTCGGCGCCGGCAGCGTCCCTGGCGTCGCCGGTCAGCTTCAGCAGCGCTTGATGCATCTGCTGAAGGACCTCTGCATATCGACCCCTCTTGAAATTTTTGCGGAGCGTGCGGGCCATTTCCTGAAGTCCGACTGCCGACAGATCTTCAAGGGATTTCTCGACGAAGTCCGGCACATTCTTTTTGGGTGCGCCCGACGGATGCTCCTGCACCAGGTCGAACTCGTTGATCCAGCTCCCGCAGCCGTCACCGAGAGCGATGAGCCAGGTAAGCAGCCAGGGGCTCCAATTAGCTTGAGCGAAGCAGAACTCGAAAAGGTGGTCGATGGGGGTGCCCGTAATGAGGTTTGCTGAAAAAACAGCAGGCAGAATTTCCCTAACTTCGTGGTCGGGTTCTCCCGACTGCGCGAAACGCTGCAGCGCATCTTTTGCAATAGCGGCTGACTGCGGCGCTTGAAGGCTCGCGATATGCACCACGGAACCCACATAGCCGACCGGGTCTTCCAAGATAGCGACCGCATACTTATCTCGGAACGTCTCGATGAGGCGGGCGTCCTTGAGCCGGGAAAGCGCTTTCGCTAGCATTCCCGCCCGCAGGCGGTGTTCGGCCGAATATGCCTTCAAAAGTTCATCGGCGTATTCAGGCTGCGGATGTTCGATAAAGTAAATCAGCGTTGCGGTGCTGATCCTTTCCAGGGGGTCTTCGATGTATCGAATGGCCACTGGCCCCAAGCGTTCAGGGTAAAGGGCCACCAGCCGCTCCGTAGCCCATTCCCGGACCAGAGGGGTTTCGTTTTCGAGAAGCTTTACCAGAGACTCGAATTTCCAAAGCCATTCCATGGTTCACCTTCAGATTATCGATCAGACGGCTGCCGCTGAAGCGGCAGAAAGGAAAGGATGATCTCTCGCTTTGCCCTTACCCGCCGCTGTTCCCGATCGACAAGCCCCATTTCATGTAAAGCATTCAAGTCCCGCTGCACGGTCTTTGCGGTCTTGTTCGCATATGCCCTGGCAAGCTGAGGCGTCAGCTCCTGGATTTCCGCTGTTGGCACCCAATCGCCTCTGGCCCCAAGATCCAACGCCAAGCGCCGCCGCCGCGTATCGGTTGCGCTGTTCCGGTCTTTGAAACGCTCATGGGCGTAATTGCGCCACACGACATCCCATTGCTGCTCCCACACAAATTCCAGTTGCTCCCGCAGACCATCGACAAGGCCGCGCAGGGCATAGTTTAGGAAGGGAATCAGGTCGCCGCCCGATTTGCTTGCACGGTCGAGCTGACGGTAATATTCTGCCCTGGTCAGGTTGTAATGATTGCTGAACAAATGGGCGGCGGGCGAAGGCACACCGGCGGAAAGAAGGATGTGAAACTCGATCAGCCGTGCCGTGCGACCGTTTCCATCGCCGAACGGGTGGATCCATGCCAGATAAAGATGCGCCACCACGGCTTTCAGGATGGCATAGATCGCATCCATCCCCTCGCGCGGCTTGAAATCCGCTCCATTCAACCACTCGCAAAGGCGCTCCAGGAGGTGCTCGCAATCCTCAGCCGGGGCGCCTCGATATACATTCCCCACCACAACCGAATACGTGCGCAGTTCGCCCGGAACAACGCCCTCCTCGAGCGGCAGCCGATTCAACACCTGGCGGTTGTAATCGTGTATCAGTTTCGGCGTCAGCGGCGGCAACGTACCGGATGCCAGTTGGCTTCCGATGAGGTTGCAGGCCTCGATGATATTTTCGACCTCCTGCTTGAGATACGCCTTGGAAGGCGGCACATCGAGCTTCCCCTCGATAGCCTTTAGCACATCCTCCTCGGAGAGGGTATTGCCTTCGATGGCCGTGGTAGCGGCAACGCCCTTGGCCAGGTAAAGCCGGTGAAGCAGCTGAGAGGTCGCCGGTCTGAGCGGCACGCGCGACAAATGCTCACATTTGGACGCCGCCTCCCCCAAAGCTATCCACAGGTCCGGAGGAGCCTGCCGAAGGTCGAGTTGAAATGAAATCCACGGATGAGTACGTTGATATGTCCGCATATATGTCCGCTATAAAATAACAGTTTTATATATAATTTAAGATGGTTTTTAAGTTTTGTCGATATTATTGCCGAAAAAATGTCTAGACAAATGTCTTTATGGTTGGCGTATAACCACCCACCAAATACTTATGGTTGCCATGAGCTATTTCGCAGCAGGCCCTTTTCCAGAAAACTATAATAGCCTTTCTGGTTGAAGCTGTACCTGGTGTCGCTCCCCAGCAGAATGGCCAGCAATTCTAAATCGGACAGCGCTGTGGGGCCCCTGGCCTGAAGCTTCTCGCGCGGGCGGTCGGATTCGGACAGGTCTTTGAGTTTTTTCATGGTTGTTCCCTCTTCGGCGGCATGGCCGCGCGGACGACGTTGGCCAGCTGCCGGGCGGTGGGCAGGCGGCCTTTCATGTCGGCCGGGAGTTTGGATTGAAGTCTGTACTCCGCGACGCCGATCGGGTTCTGCTTGGTCCTGAGGGCATACTCGACCTCCACGTCGTCCTTTTCGGCGCAAAGAATGACCCCGATGGAGGGGTTGTCGTCCGGACCGCGCTCCTTGTCGTTGAGCAGGTTCAGGTAAAAATCCATTTTGCCCGCGTATTCCGGCTCGAACGGTCCGACCTTCAATTCGAAGGCCACCAGCGCCTTGAGGAAGCGGTGATAGAAGAGCAGGTCGATGAAGTATTCTTTGCCTTTGAGAGCGAGGCGGTGCTGGCGGCCGACGAAACAGAAGCCGTAACCGAGTTCGAGCAGGAAAGCCTGGAGACGGGAAATCAATTGGTCCTCAAGCTCGCGCTCCTCCACTGCCTGCCGGAGGTCCAGAAACTCGAGGCTGTAAGAACTCTTGAGCATCTCGTCGGCCTGCTCGGATAGATGCTCAGGGAGCGCATGATCGAAGTTATGTGTTTTCTTTTCGACCACGGCGCGTTCATATGCGCCGGCCTTGATCTGGTTGAGCAGGACGTTGCGCGACCAGCCGAACTGGGCGGTAGCGCGGAGGTAGTAGAAACGGGCGGCTGGATCAGTCACTTTGGCAAGAACGTTGGCATGATGCCCCCAAGGCACGGCCGAGACCAATTCTCTCACAACCTGTGAGAGTTTTTCGGTCTTTAGCTTTGGCCCTGCACTCTTGGATAACTCTCTCACAACTTGTGCGAGAAATTCTTTGTCCTCATAAGTCTCGTGGAGCTGGGCCATACGCCTAACATTTTGAGCTGAGAAGCCGGTCATTCCAGGAAATGCTGTTTGAAGCTCAGCCGCAATCATTTCCACAACAGATGCTCCCCAATCCGTTTAAGAAGAAGACGAAGTCGATCTCCTGGCTGGTTTCGCCGAAATAGAAGTGCGGGCGGAAGGTGATGCGGTTCTCGCCGTGTTTCGCGGCGGCGGCGCTCTCCATCGAACGCGGCTTGGGGTAGTATAGACGAAACTCCAGCCCGCGCACCTTGAGGCCGTGGCGCAGGATCATCCAGAGCGGCGAGTGTTCCAGCTCCTTGCGCAGCGCCCGGAACACCTCCTCCCGCGCATCGGCGCCGTAATGGTCCTCCAGCTTCTTGAGCGTGTCGGCCTGGGTGGCCTTGAGAAAGGCCCAGAGCTGGTCCTCGGCGATGCAGTGCCCGGTGTCGGTGATGTCGGCCTGCTCGAGAACGCCATACTTGTGTTCGCGGACCAGAAACTCCGCGATGTGCTGCTGAAAGGTCAGCTCAGGCGCCTTTTTCTTCTTGGCCATGGTCAGTCCTTTGCAGCCTCCAGGCGGACCCGGGCCAGGCGCACCGCCTCGTGGAGTTTGCGTTCGAGTTCTCGTTTGGGCAGCGCGTCCGTCCAGTAGTTAGCCACATGGATGCGGCTCTTCTGGAGCTCAAGCAGGGCGATGTGTTCCTCGCTTTTTCCCGCGCACAGGATCATGCCCAGCGGCTCGGCATCGCCCGGTTCGCCGGCGTAACGTTTGAGCCAGCCCAAGTAGAGTTCCATCTGGCCTTTGTCTGCAGCCTTGAACTTGCCAATTTTCAGGTCAATCGCGATCAGGCGGCGAAGTTTACGGTGGTAGAACAGCAGGTCCAGGTAGTAATCCCGGTCGTCAATCTGCATCCGCTGCTGCCGGGCCACAAAACAGAAGCCCACCCCCAGTTCAAGGATGAACGCTTCCATTTCCCGCAGAATCGCCGCTTCGAGGTCCTTCTCCGCATAGGTGTCTTTCAACCCGAGGAAATCGAGGATGTAGGGGTCGCGGAAGACCAGATCGGGCGTGAGTTTGTCTGCCTCGCGCAATTGATTGAGTTCCATCTCCGCGAGCTTCGATGGCTTGCGCGACAGCGCCGTGCGCTCAAAGAGCATCGAGTCGATTTTCTTCTCCAGTGTGCGCGTATTCCAGCGCTCGATACGGCACATCTCGGAATAGAACTCGCGTTTGAGTGGATCGTCTATAGCGATAATCTGCCGGAAATGCGTCCAACCCAATTGTGTCCGCAGTGCGGACACAATCTTGGGATCGGGAAAAACCTCGGAGAATCGAACCATGCGGAACAGGGTCCGTTTCAATCGTGCCTTAGCTGGACCGAAAGTACTTCAAGGAGTGAAATAACGTCTCATCATAGCAGATTTTATCAACCATTCAACATTATTGAGCAATCAAAAGGTTAACCGCCGTCAAGCTTGACATCTATCGCCTCACTCAGCATACTCAATAAAAGCAATCAGCCCAAAAATTCCCCCCAACCCCTTTTGCCATAGGGGGAGAAACCGGAAAAAGGAGGCGCAATGATCAGGATTCGAAGAAAAGGGCAGCCGATTTTCATCTTCATGGCTCTGGTGGCGTTGTCCATCGCGCTGCCCGGCCACTATGCGCTGGCGGCGTTGGTGCCGACGGACTCCGTGGCGGGTCCTGCAGGTGCAGCGGATGCGCGCGGCCGTGTCATGCAATCCCTGGCGCGCGAGGACGTGCGCGCGGCGCTCGCGGCCCAGGGTCTGGACCCCGAGGAGGTCCAGGCGCGGGTGGCGAGCCTGACGGATGCCGAGATTCAACAGATCGCCGGCCAGCTGGACCAGCTGCCCGCGGGCGGCGACGGATTGGGCGTGGTGATCGGGGTGCTGCTGATCATTCTGCTGGTGATCCTCATTCTGAAGGTGTCCGGACACCTTAGGTAGTGCCCATCCACCATTTCTGGATAGGTACTATAAAGCCGCCAACAAGTTACAGGAGCCGGCCATGCACACGATGAAAGCGCTGCTCAAGGCCAGGCCGGAAAAGGGGCTCTGGCTGCAGGAGGTTCCGGTCCCCGCGGTGGGCATCAACGATGTGCTCATCCAGATCAACAAAACCTCGATCTGCGGCACCGACGTGCACATCTATAACTGGGACGAGTGGGCGCAGAAGACCATCCCGGTGCCCATGCACGTGGGCCACGAGTTCGTGGGCCGGGTGGCCGCGGTCGGCAGCAACGTCCACGACTTCAAGATTGGGGATCTGGTGTCGGGCGAGGGGCACCTGGTGTGCGGCCGCTGCCGCAACTGCCTGGCGGGCCGTCGACACCTCTGCCCGCACACGAGCGGGGTCGGGGTGAACCGGCCCGGCGCCTTTGCCGAATACCTCTGCATCCCGGTCACCAACGTCTGGTACTGCGACCCGCACATCCCGACCGACGTGCTGTCCTGCTTCGACCCTCTCGGCAACGCCACGCACACGGCGCTGTCCTTCGACGTGCTCGGCGAGGACGTGCTCATCACCGGCGCCGGCCCCATCGGGTGCATGGCGACCGCCATCGTACGGCATGCCGGCGCGCGGCATGTGGTCGTGACCGATGTCATCCCGTATCGGCTGGAGATCGCCAGGCAGATGGGCGCCACCATCGCCCTTGATGTGCGCCAGGACTCCATCGCCGACGCCCAGAAGAAGCTGGGGATGAAGGAGGGCTTCGACGTGGGCCTCGAGATGTCCGGCAACGCCCAGGCCTTCCGCGATATGCTGGCCAACATGTGCCACGGCGGCAAGATCGCGCTGCTCGGCATCCTGCCGCACGATACCCCCATCGACTGGGACACGGTGATCTTCAACAGCCTGACGCTTAAAGGAATCTACGGCCGGGAGATGTACGAAACCTGGTACAAGATGACCGTCATGATCCAGGGCGGACTGGACATCACGCCGGTGATCACGCATCATTTTCACTACAGCGAGTTCGAAAAAGGATTCGAGGTCATGCGCTCGGGGGAGTCTGGGAAAGTAGTGTTGTCCTGGGAGGATTAAAGAAAACCATGTCGCTCGCAGTGCCACTTTATCGGCAAGAAAGTTTTTTTGTGGGAGAGGCTTTCAGCCTCGATCATCGCGGCTGGAAAGCCGCTCCCACAGAAAAGACCTAACTTGCTTGGAGGGAGCACAATATGTCACTCGCAGCGCTCGAACAGGCATTGCAACAGGAGCTGGAGGCCTTAACGGCCGAGGGGCGGGCCAAGCCGCCGGAGCGGGTGATTGCGGCCTACCTCCCGCCGCAGGGCGAGAAAGGGCCGCGCTACAAGCTGCAGGGCTCCGACCAGGAGTTCATCCGCATGAACTCCAACAGCTATCTGTCCCTTTCCAACCATCCGGAGCTGATCCGGGCCGCGGACGAAGCGACCCATGCACTCGGCGTCGGCCCGGGCGCCGTGCGCTTCATCGACGGGACGTTCTCCTACCATGCGGCGCTCGAAACGCGGATCGCGGCCTTCGTGGGCAAGCCCGCCGCGAAGATCTTCAACTCGGCCTACACGGCCAACTGCGGGTTGGCGCTGGCCCTGTCCACTGCCAAGACCTACTGGATCGGCGATCAGCTCAACCACAACAGCATCATCCGCGCCATGCGCATCGCCGGGGTACCATCCGCCAACAAGGCCATCTACCGGCACAACGACATGGACGACCTGCGCAAATGCCTGCAGGGAGTTCCGCCAGAGATGGAGCGGGTGGCAGTGATCTTCGATGGGATCTTCAGCATGCGCGGCGACTTCGCACCCATCGACCGGATCGTGAACATCACGGATGACTATCAGGCCAAATTCAGGGAAGGCCTGGTCACGGTGGTGGACGATTCGCACGGGATCGGCGCCTTTGGGCCGAACGGCCGGGGCACGGCCGATTACACCGGCGCGCAGCCGGACATCATCAT
>JALOPB010000427.1 GCA_025454115.1 Desulfobacterales bacterium
GCAACCGCCGCTCCCACCAGGGCGCCGGCGGCAAAACCCGCGATCAGGCTGTCTGCCTGGCGGGCGACGACGAAAGACGCCATGGCGGAGAGCAGAATGGAGCCGTCGAGAGACAGGTTGATCATCCCGGATTTCTCGGTGATGGTCTCCCCGACGGCCGCCAGAACGATCGGCGCCGCGCCGGCGATCACGCCGGCAATGATCAGGGTCAGGTCCAATTCGGTCGCATCCTATCAACCGTTGTGTTCAGAAGGCCGGGCCTCTGCCTACGTTGAGCGGACCTGCCGCCACCCGTGCACCCCGAGTGTTGCCAGCACCAGCGCGCCTTGAATGACGCCGCCGAGGGAGGAATCCAGCTGGAGCATCATCGGCAGCTGGATGCTCCCGACATTCAGGCAGGCGAAGAAAAGAGCTACGGGCGCCACCAGCCAAATGTTGTAGTTCGAGAGCATCACCACGAGCAGCGCGAGATAGCCGTAGTTGCTCGAAATGGCCGGGATGAGCCGGTGGTAGACGGCCGTCACCTGGAGATTTCCGGCCAGCCCGGCAAACCCGCCGGCGAACAGCATCGCCAGCACCATGAGCCGCGACGGTTTGAGGCCGTAAAGAAAGGCGGCGCCGGGGTTGCGACCGACCGCCTTCAAATCCAGCCCGACCCACGTATAGCGCAGCAGCAGGCCAGTCGCGACGAGAGCGGCCGCGACGAGGACGAGGGCGACCGGCGGGATCCGGAGCAGGGCCGGCGCGTTCAGCCAGAGCGCCGCGGGAAAGGTCTCCGTCCCGCTCATGGATGCCACCCCGGGTTGTTTCCAGGGGCCGAAGATCAGCCACAGCACGATGCCCTGCGCCACGAAGTTGAGCCCCAGCCCCGCAAAGATCTCGTTGACCCCGCCCCTGGTTTTCAGGAAGCCCGCGACCGCCGCCCAGATCGCACCGCCCAGCGCGGCGGCTGCCAGGGAGAGAACGATGAAGGCCGGCCCCATGTCCGGGTTGTCGCTGCCGGCGCGCAGCGCCCAGGTCGCGAACACGGATCCCATCATGACCTGGCCTTCCACCCCGATATTCCACAGACCGATCCGGAAAGTGAACAGAAGCCCGCAGGCGCAAAGCGTCAGGGGAATCCACACCTTGACCACATGGGTGAACTTGCCCCATGAGCTCAGCGACCCCTGGAAGAGATGATAACAGGCATCGAGCGGCGGTGCCCCGGAGACGATCAGCAGCAGTGAGGTAAATACCAGAACCAGCGCGGCGGTAACCAGGAGGTCGCGCAGCAGCAGTCGGATGGTTGGGTGAATGGTTGAATCGACTGAAGCCATGTCCTAAACTTTCCCGGCGATCGCGCTGCCCAGTTTCTGAACATCGGTGTCCGCCGCAGCCGCATCCAGGATGATCCGGCCGTTGAAAAAGACCAATACCCGGTCGGCCACCATGAGGATCTCGTCCAGTTCCGGCGAGGAGAACACAATGCCGGTCCCCTGCCGGCAGTAGGATTGCAGGTGCTGCCAGACCCAGTTTACCGACTCCAGGTCCAATCCGCGGGTGGGGTTTTCCAGCAGAAGCAAGGCCGGATCGGGCGGTAAAAACGACAGCAGGAGCCGCTGCTGGTTGCCGCCGGAAAGCCCCTCGACCGGTGTCCGCGGGCCGCCCTTGATGCGGAACGATTCGATCCGGCGGACGGCGTCTTCCGTGGCGGCCGGATAAGGCACCCGCAGGGTACGGCGTTCTTGCAGCAGCGCCACATGCTCGGTGATGGTCAACTCCGGGATCAGGCCCTCCTCGAGGCGCGCCGAGGGCACGAAATGCACTCCCCGCCGATTGAACGCATGATAATCCGGCTCGGCCAGCAGCTGCCCGGACAGCCGGATCGATCCGGTCTGCGGCGGTTTCAGCCCGGCCGCCACCCGTAAGAAAACCTCCTGGCCGCTGCCTTCGAGGCCGGCCAGACCGACCACTTCGCCTTTCCGGACCGCAACGCTGCAATCCACCAGCCCTGAACGGCCACCCATGCTCGACACCCGATCCAGCCCCAGCACCTCGTCACCCGCCGGCTGCGCACAACGCATCGGCGGATGCGGCGGGTCGCCGAACATCATCTTTAACAGCCGCTCCGTATCGAAGGGCCGCGGCATTTCACCCGTCACCCGGCCGAGACGCAGGACGGTCACCCGGTCGCACAGGGCTTCCACATCATCGAGCTTGTGGGAGACCAGCAGCACGCTCCGGCCTTCCGCGGCCAGGCGCCGCAGGGCCGCATAGAGCGCCTCTTTCTGCGTGGCGGATATCCCGGTGGTCGGCTCATCCAGAATCAGCAGCCGAATCCCCAGCGCCAGAAGCCGCAGCAGTTCCACCTGCTGGCGCTCCCCCACGGTCAGACCGCTGACAGGGGCTTCGGGATTTAATCGGAAATGAAACGAATCGGCCAGTTCCAGAAAGCGCGTCTTGAAGGCCTTTCGGTCGAGAGCGATCGTTCCGGTCTGCCCTAGGATGAAGTTGTCGAGGACGGCGAGCTGGGGGAAATCGAGAGGGTCCTGATAGAGCATGCCGACGCCGAGGCCGGCAGCCTCGGCCGTCGTGCGGTAGTCGACGGGTTCTCCATCCACTCGGACCGATCCGGAGGTCCGGGCGGTGAAACCCGCCAGGATCTTCATCAGCGTGCTTTTGCCGGCGCCGTTTTCGCCGAGGATCCCGTGCAGCTCACCGGGTTCGACCGTCA
>JALOPB010000428.1 GCA_025454115.1 Desulfobacterales bacterium
TGGTCGGCGATCACCATCTCGGGATAGGTGCCGGCGGTATCCTGAAGATGCGAGCTGAGCCGGCTGGCGGCGGCCTCCAGTTCCCCGGCAAGCTTCGGGTCGGCCTGGCGGCCGAGGCTGCGGATCTGCTCGTCGCTTTCGAGGTATTTCAGCGCCACCCAACGGGCGGGATATCTCCCGGCCAGGAATCCGGCTGTCTCGATTTTCGGGGTGAGCTCGTCCAGCGTCCGGTCCACGTCGCTGCCGTAGGAAATGGCGAACGGCTGAGACGCCGTCCCGGCCTGAATGAGTGCTGCGGCCGAATCCATAAGCTCATCCTTGCCCTTTCCGCTGCGGGCGATGGTCGGAACCACAGGAGCGCCCAGCAGGGCGGAAAGCTTCGCGGTGTCGATCTTCACCCCGCGCGTTTCGGCCGCATCGATCATGTTCAAGGCGATGCAGATGGGAATGCCCAGCTCCATGAACTGGATGGCCAGGTAGAGGTTGCGCTCCAGGTTGGCGGCGTCGACGATATCGATGACGAGCTGCGGTTTTTCATTGACCAGGAAGTCCCGGGCGACGACCTCCTCCGGGGAGTAGGCCGTGAGCGAATAGGCCCCCGGCAGGTCGACGATGTTGAATTGGAGACCGTTGCGCTGGCAGCGGCCTTCTTTCTTCTCCACGGTGACCCCAGGGTAGTTGCCCACGTGCTGGCGGGCGCCGGTCAGGGCATTGAAAAGGGTGCTCTTGCCGGAATTGGGATTGCCGGCCAGGGCGATGGTTGCTTCCATGTCAGTCCTCCACATCCACTTCGATGAAATCGGCCTCGTTGTTGCGAAGCGTCAGGGTGAATCCCAGGATACGCAAAGCGACCGGATCATAGAGCGGGGCTCGGCCGCAGACGGCGATTTCGGTTCCGGGAACCAGGCCCATGTCGCGGATGCGGCGGCCGAGCTCGCCATTGGCCTTGACGGCGGCGACGACGCCGGTCTGATTCTCCTTCATTCGGCGGAGGTTCAAGCGGGGCATTAGACGGTCACCTCTCAAGTTTAATTCGTTTCACATTTTAATGTATGGTTAACCTAACTTAAAATTTATGTCAAGAACTTTTTATGATTGACTCATCATGTTATTCCGAGTATAGCTACGATATTCTTCCGGCAGGGAGGCCATACGTTATGGAAACCAATGAACTTTCCGAAAGTCTGCAGGGCTACCTGGAAGTCATTTTTGAGCTCGAAGAACTACAGAAAGTGGCCAGAGCCAAGGACATTGCGGACCGACTCCAGATCCAAAGAGGATCGGTGACGGGCGCTCTGAAAAGCCTGGAGGAAAAGGGACTGATTAATTATCAGCCTTATGCGTTCATTACACTGACCGAAACGGGGAAAAAGGTTGCCGAAGAGATCGTCCACCGGCACCGCGTGCTGAAGGATTTTCTGCTCAACGTGCTGCAGATCGACGAGCCCACGGCGGAAGCCACCGCCTGCCGAATGGAGCACGTGATCGACCACCAGACGGTTGAACGGCTGGTATGCTTCATCGAATACATTCACACCTGCCCGCGTGCGGGCGAGGAGTGGTTGGACTCATTTGTGCGCTTCTGCAAGTCCGATTCAAAGCATCGCGGCGAATGTACGGCGTGCATCAAGGGCATTAAATCGGCCCGCAAGACGCAGAAGTCCTGCAAGTCTCGGTAGATCAAACAAACCGCTCCAGCCTGCCGGAAAAAGGTATTGACAGGTACCACTCTATTATATAGAGGAATCAAAAAAATCTGCCAGAAGGCAGTTCGTTCGTCAACTCAGTTCGATAAACCAATCAAAGCCGGGAAGGCCAATACCGGATGAATCCGGGGCGCTTTTCCGGCTTTTTCTTTGAACCGATCAGCCATCCAACATCTTCGGCCACGAAGGCCCTTGTTTCGGTTGAGTCCAAGCGCTGTCAATCCGCCTGAAGCGGATATCCGGTAAATTCTCAATCGCAAAGGAGAGCCTGTCATGATGTGGCCCAGATCCGGTTCGATGTCGCTGCTCGCTTTGTTTTTTTTCAATCTTCTTTTAATGTCAACATGTTATGCTCAGGATCAAGCTCCTAAAGCCTATCAAATGGAAGAGGTCAGGGTGGTGGCCTCGCCGATCATTCAGGGCAACCAACTGGATCGCTACGCCTCCCAGAAGACGACCGTCAGCGAGGATCAGATCCAGGACCTTAACGCGGGGGTCAACATTTCGCGCTACAACCCGATCGGGTCCTTCGGCGGCGCCGAGGGTGGTGCGATTTTCATACGCGGCCAGGGTTCGAGCCGGCCGGGTTCCGAAATCAAGACGCTGGTCGACGGGGTTCCCATGTACATGAGCGTCTGGAACCACCCCCTGCTGGACATGATGTCCATCAACGCGGCCCACACGATCGAAGTCTTCAAAAGCCCCCAGCCGCAGTATTTCGGCAACGCCTTTGCCGTTGTGAATATCGTCCCCAAGAGGGCCGAAACCGAGGGCTTTGCCACGCGCGTGCAAACGGCCGGCGGCAGCTACAACACATTCATCGCCAACGGCGACCACGGGGCCAAGTTGGGCCCGTGGGATTACTATGTCGGCGGCGCCTACCGGGCCTCGGACGGCGACCGCGATGACTCGGACGGCGAGCTCAAAGACGCTTTCGGCCGCATCGGCTACCAGCTCAGCCCCAACTGGAACCTTTCGGTGTTTTCGCTCTGGAACGACAACTACGCCCGGGATCCGGGGGAAAAGGGCGCGGACCCGGCCCTGCAGCAGGGGAAATATGAGACCCGCAGTCTGATGGCGGTAGCGACCGCGGCCAATCGCTATGACAAAGCTGAGGGCTACGTTAAGTTTTACCGCAACGGAGGAGAGGGCGATTGGCTGGACCACCCGCTCTCCGCAAGTGTTAAGGAAGACCTCTACAACGACTTCCTGTTCTATGGGGTAAAAGCCCGCGAAACCTTCCACTTCTGGAAGGGCGGAGAGATCATCACCGGGCTGGACTGGGATTACACCGAAGGCGACTACAAACAGGACCTCAGCAACGGCACCACCGACAAATGGAACGGCGAAGACTACATCATCGTATCCCCCTATGCCGCCGTCAGCCAGCTCATCGGCCAAAAAGACGGCTTCTTCGTGATCCCTTCCGCCGGGGCGCGCTATTACGACAACAACGAGTTCAATGCGGAGTGGGCCCCCCACGCCGGGGTCATCCTGGGCTACAAGGAGACCGAGCTGCACGCCGGCTACTCCAAAGGAATCATCTACCCGGGTCTCGATGTCATGGTATTCTCGGAGAAAACCATTCCAGCGCTGAGGGACAGCTGGAAGGACCTTAACGCCGAGAAGGTCGATCATTACGAGATCGGCATCCGGCATCGTTTCGGGCAGCTGGCCATGGCGGATCTCACCTTCTTTTACGATGACGGCAAGGACCGCTATGTCATCATCCCGCCGCCGCCTCCTCCGCCGGTCTACGAAAATGTCGAGAAATATCAGACAAAGGGCGTCGAGGCCACCCTGAGCGTCCAGCCGTTGAAGAATCTGGCTCTGTTCGGCGGGGTGACTTATCTGGAAACGGACCCGTCCGATCTACCCTACGCGCCGGAATTCACCGCCAGCGCCGGCCTGAATTGGCGGTTCCTGGAACACTTCAAACTCAGCCTGGACTGCCAGTACGTGAGCGATTTCTATACCGGTTCCCAGGCCCGGCGGCTGAATACCGAAAACACGACCGAAGTGGACAACTACTTTTTAGTCAACGGAAAACTGTCGTATCTTTTTGATGTTGCCAGTTGGGGGATGAACGCCGAGCTGTTCCTGGCCGGTGAAAACCTGACGGATGCGGACTACGAGTACCGTCCGAACTACCCCATGCCGGGAATTCTGATGGAGAATCGATCATGACCGGCCGCTCGCAGCGCCAGTTTTTCGACAGCCGCGCTTCGGACTGGGAGCACCATTGCTATCCGCAAGAGGTCCGCGAGCGGCTGGCCGGCCTGGTTCCTGAATTCGGCCTGGCGCCCGGCGCTCGTGTTTTGGACGTGGGCACCGGTCCCGGCGTGCTCATTCCCTATCTGCGCCGGGCGGTCGGCCCCGCCGGGAGGATTTGCTCATTCGACCTGTCGCTGCCGATGGTGCGGCAGGCCCGGCGCAAGCCGCTCCTGGAGCAGGACCTGGTGCTCCAGGCGGATGCGCACCATCTGCCCTTCGATGCCGATATCTTCGACAACGTCGTCTGTTTCGCCGCGTTTCCGCATTTTGACGATCCGGCCCTGGCCTTGTTCGAAATGGTGCGCGTCGCCCGGCCCGGAGCGCGGGTGGTGATCGCCCATCTCCTGAGCCGCGAGGAGCTCGCCCGGCACCACGGCGGGCACGCGGCGGTCGCCGACGACATCCTGCCGGATGCCGAGCGCATGCAGGCCTTATTTCGCCAAGCCGGCTTGGGCGATCCAAGGATTGAAGACCGCCCGGGCCGATATCTTGCCACGGGAGGAAAGCGATAAGTGAAAACCCAACCGGTTCAAGCCGGATTTGAGCGCTGGGCGGTTTTCGAGAAGATCCGCACGGCCAATCGCATGCACCACCGCGAGGTCGGTCAGGCATTGGAGCGGGTGCTGACTGCGGGTTTCGAACAACCGCCCCGCATCCTGGACATCGGGTGCGGAGATGCTCGGGACATCGCCGCAATATTGAAGCGGGTTTCGGCCGGAGACTACATCGGGATCGACAACTCCGCCGCCGCCCTGGATGGCGCTCGCGCCAACCTGACCGGCTGCCCGTGCCCCTGGAGGCTGATCCAGGGCGACTACGCGGAGGCGCTGGCGGCGGTCGTCCCCCCGTTTGATCTTCTGTGGCTCGGGCTCTTCCTGCACCACCTGGATTCCCGGCAGAAACGCGACTTATTCGAACAAGCGGCGGAGCTGCTCGGCCCGACCGGGCGGGTGCTGGCCCACGACCCGGTCCTGCTGGAGAATGAAGACCGGGACGGATTCATCGAACGGATTCAACGGTTCAGCTCTACCTGGCCGGAGCTCGCTGCCGAAGAAAGGGAGATGCTGGCCCGCCACTGGTCGCAGCACGGCTGCCAGGAGCGGCTCAGCCGGCTTAACGCGATGGCATTCCACGCCGGATTTTCCGAAATGGAGATTCTGTGGAGGGACCCGGCGGAATTCTACGCGTTGCTGGCGTTCCGCCGCCTGAAGCCATCAGTTTAAAAAACTCAAGGCATTTTAACCCGATGCTTGGGGGAGAACGCTGCCGATGCAATGAATATCAGCGTCGACACCAGCACGATCGTCGCGCCGCTGGGGAAGTGGAAGAGGTAGGACCCCAGCAGCCCGAGCCAGGTGGACAAAACGCCGAATGCCGCCGAAAGCAGGAACATGCGGCGCAGGCTATAGGTCAGCTGGTAGGCGGCCGCGGCCGGGTTCAGGATCAGGTTGAAAATCAACAGCCCGCCGATGCTCGACAGCGACACCGTGATGGCCGAACCGGTCAGGACCAGCATGGCATAGAAGATGAGGTTCGCCGGCAGCCCCACGGCCAGCGCCAGCTCACGGTGAAAGATCACGGCCTGGATCTCCTTGAAAAACAGCACGACGAGTAAAACCACGGCCGCCGCTACCGCGGCCAACAGGGCTAAGTCCGGCCGCGTCACCGTGAGGATGCTGCCCCAGAGCAGTTCGAGGGCGTCGGTCTTGGGGCCGGGCGTGATCCCCATGAAGAGAAAGGCCAGGCCCATGGTCAGCGAGAAGACGACGCCGATGGGCGTGTCGGGGTTGAACTCGCCCCGGTCGGCAAGCGGCCCGATCACGGCGACGGCAGCCAGGCTGAATACGAAGGCGCAGGCAATGGGGCTGATGCCGAGAAAAGTTCCGCATAGGGCGCCGGCGAACGCGGCATGCGCGATCGCCACCCCGATGAAGGACAGGTGCATTGTCACCACCAGCACTCCGATCAGCGCGCAGGCCGCGCCGCCCAGCGCCCCGGCCAGGACGGCATTCTGCATGAATTCGTAGCGCAGGATGGATAGATCCACGGCCTTCGTTCGCCTCTAATGGAACCTTTCCGGGGCCGGGTCCGATTCATAGAGCCGGTCCAGCTCTTCATTCGCAAGCAATTCCTCAGGGCCGCCGACTCCCCAGATCAGCCCCTCCTTCATCAGCACCACCCGGTCGCATAACGCGGCGGCCGCGCGGTGGGCATGGGTCACCATCAACGTCGTCAGCCCGGCCCTGCGGTGGACCGAATGCACCAGCCCCATGATCGCCGTTCTGGATTTCCGATCCAAACCCGTCGTGGGCTCGTCCAACAAAAGAACCTCGGGCTCCTGCGCCAGGGCCTACGCGCTGCTGCTCGCCGCCCGAAAGGTGCCCGATCGGACGGTCCGCCAGCCGGGTCATATCCACCAGGTTCAAGAGCTCATTCACCGCCCGGCGGTCTGCGGCTCCCGGCCGGCGCAACAGGCCCAACCGGCCGTAGCGCCCCATCATGACCACCTCTCGCACGCTGACCGGCATCCGCGGGTCGATGTGGTGCACCTGGGGGACATAGCCGATCCGGCGGCGCAGGGCGGCGGAGCAGCCGTTGCTGATGTCTCGACCCAGCACGCTGACGCGGCCGGCCAGCAGTTTGCCAAGGCCGTTGACAAGTGTCAAAATAGTAGTTTTGCCGGAGCCGTTGGGACCCATGATCGCCAGCAGCTCCCCCTTGGCGACGTCCAGGCTGACCCCTCTTAGGGCTACGTCTTCGCGATAGGAGACCACCGCGTCGCGCAGCGCTATGATGGCATCGGCCGTCGACTCGCCAACAGAGGTATTCGCCGTTTCAAGATTCTTCTGCATTTGTGGGAGCGGCTTCCAGCCGCGATTTTACCTGCCGATCGTCGCCAACAACAGATCGACATTTCTCTCGATGGCCTTCGCCCAGGTTTCGGTGCCTTCGAATCCGCCGGGGAAATTGCTCAGGGTCACCTGGACGGCGCCGATCTCCTTGGCGATCCCGATGCCGGCTTGCTTCCCACTCTGGAGATTGTCGGCCACCAGGCGGATGGCCTGCTCGCGCCCCAGGCGGATGGCATCCTCCACCTCCCGGGGCGACATGTCTTCCCCGCGTCCGAATACGCCCATGACCTGAAATCCGGCCCAGCGCACGAAATCGGCCTGCATGTCGTTGGCCAGCACCCGGATGCCGCGGACCCCCGCCTGAGTCAGCCGCTGCGCCTGGGCGGCACCGATCTTTTGAATTTCGTCTTTGCGGCGGGCGGCGGCGGACCGGTAGCCATCCGTCCGAGCCGGGTCGGCATCGGCCAGCACGGCGGCGATGCGCTCGGTCGCCGCAACCTGAACGGGAGGCGCCATCCAGTTGCCGGGCACATCGAGAACGGCTTTCTTCAGCGTGTAGTTACCCGAAGCACGAATGATCCCGTCGCTGAAGGTTCGGCCCTGCCAGCTGTGCAGAAAAAACACGTTGGCGTCAGCCAGAAGCTTCATGTCGCTCGGCTTGACGTCGAAGTGCCCGGGACAGGACGCCGGCGGGATGAGGGTGGCGATCTCGACCGCATCACCCCCCACGTCGGCAACGATCTGCGCGATCAAGGAGGTCGTCGCCACGATTTTCAGCCGGGCTGCAGGTTGACCAATAGCCATGCTGCCTGCTGTTGCGCTGACCCCGAGCAGAACCGCTGTCAACAGGATTAAGTGGGTTGTTCTGAACAGTCCGTTGGACATGACTGATACCCTATTTGAATTTGATTCCGCGACGGATACGACGTGCGAAAGACGTCTAAAAAACTTCCGCTCCAAAAAAGAAGGCCACGGGTCATCCATTTTCTCCCAAGGAGAATCGGAGCCTTCGTGGCCTTGTGTTTTACGTAGCGCTGGAATCCGGAAAGACCCCAGGGCAGCGCGGCAAGTCGACTAGAATAGCGATGCGATGTTGACCGCTTCGTGCGGTCCGTGAAAATCCAAATAGCTGGGTTGTACAGCGAAGTCAAGCGAAGGCGGCCCCACCGACTGTGGCCGACCGGTGGTCCGGAGGGGGAAGAAACGCCCTGGCTTCTTGAAGCAGGTGGCCGGCAAAATGCCGGTTTTCCCTCGAAGCCTATTGTTACATTTCGATTAGGCTGTCCACCTTTGCCAGGAAGTCCCGGAGATTCGCCATGAAGACCTTTTGTTGAAACATCTGTTTGGACAGTTGAGGGGACTGGGAATGTGCGAAAAAACCGACAGCCCAGATTTATCGGAACGGGTTTTTAATGCGAACCCCGCGGATCACCTGCCCATGGTTCAGATCTCAATCGTAATTAAACGATGTGTTGACATAAGGCAGACACTGGCTTAATCTCATTTCATGAAATATTTAAACTGGAGCCATGAAAAGAATGAACTGCTAAAAGCTGAGAGGGGTATTTCTTTCGAGGAAATAGCTCTTCTGATTGAATCGGGGCACATCCTTGGGATCGAGGAGAATCCAGGGCGGCCCAGTCAAAAAATCTACATTTTGAAAATTGGAAATTATGCTTTTATTGTTCCTTTCGTTGAAAACCAGGATGAAATCTCTCTCATAACTGCTTTTCCGAGTCGGAAATATACAAGGCGTTTTGGACTGAAGGGGGAAATATGAATAAACTTAGCAAAAAGGCATTTGAGCCAATCGATACAGAAGAAAGCGGTTTGATGAAATCAATTGAAAGCGGCGAATGGCGTCCGGTTAAGGATCTCAAGAAACAGAAAAAAATAGCGGTCGAGGCGGCCCGAAACACTCTAAAAAAAGATAAACGCATTAATCTTCGATTATCTCAGAAAGATTATCACCAGATCCAGATAAAGGCCGTGGAAGAGGGCATTCCATATCAAACGCTTATTTCAAGCATTATTCACAAATATTTAAATGGTTCTTTAGCAAATAAGCAGTAGAAACATGGCTATTCGACAAAGAAACCTC
>JALOPB010000429.1 GCA_025454115.1 Desulfobacterales bacterium
TCGCCGGTGATGGCCGAAAGCGCGATGCCGTCGCCTTCGTGGCCGGCTGCCATGATGAAGCCTTCCAGCCCCGCCACGTTTCCTAAAATCGGCAGGCCGTCCGGCGTGTATGGGCGCAGACCGCCGAAGGTGCGGATCACCGGCACGCGCTGCAGGGCCGGAATGACCGGGACGATGCGGCCGGCGATCGTGCGGATGCCGGTGAAGGTGGTCCGGCGGTCGAATCCCACGAACTCGCGGGTCGAGCCAATCAGGATGTTGCCGGTGTCGGCCTGCTCGAGCGAAAAGCCCATCCCGCCCTTCTCGGCGAGTTCCGGCTTGAACTTGGCCGCCACATATTGGGCGGAAATCAGGCAGTGCCGGATCATGGGCGGAACCGCCGCCGTAACCAGGATCTGCCCGCGCCGCGGCGTGATGGGGACCTCCAGGCCTGCCATCCGGCCGACCTCGGCCGCCAGGGCCCCGGCGGCGTTGACTACGACGGGTGCACTGATTCGGCCGTTATCGGTAAAAACCCCGGTGGTTTTACCCCCAGCCCTCTCGATCCCCATGACCGCTTGGCCCGTCAAAATCCGCGCCCCCGCGGATTTTGCTGCGCGCAGGAAGGCGAAGGTGAGCGCATACGGGTTCACCTGGGAGTCCAGCGCCGAATAGGTCGCCGCGATCACCTTCTCCGAGAGACACGGCTCGCGGCGCCGGGCCTCCTCGCCTTCAAGCAGCTCCACCTCGAGGCCGGACCGGCGCTGCTCTTCGACGAAAAGGCGCATGGCGGCCAGTTCGGCCTCGCTTTCGATCAGGCACATCCCTCCCGGATTCTTGAATTCGATCCGGCTGCCGAGCTGATCGAGCAGCCCGTCGAAGCGTTTACGGCTTTCCAACGCCAACCGGAGGTGCAGGCCGGGCTTCTTGGACTGAAGGAACACGAGCCCGTCGCAAGCACCCGAGCTGCCGGCGGCCGGGTGGTGCTTTTCAATCAGCAGCGGCTTGATTCCATGGCGGGTGAGATGGAACGCGATGGACGCGCCGATGACACCGGCGCCGATGATCAGAACATCTGCCGTCGGAGGAGTCACAGAGAACGCTTCCTTCAAACTTCCTGGCGGGCATCCGGGGTCCCCGCCGCAGCTGATCGGCTCTGCATGTAAGACCAGAACCAGGTTCCCAACCCGGCCAACAGCCCGATGACGATATAGATCTCGTCGGCAAACACCAGGAAGCACGCCGCTGCGACCAGAAGCGTCCGCTGCACAAGCCTGAGCGGTCCGAAAAGGTGCCCGATCACCCCGGCAGACAGGCAGATCACGCCGAACACCGTCGTCAAAAGCGTCAGGGCAATCTGCCCGGAGCTGCCATTCAAAAGGAGCTCCGGCTGGAAGACGAAAGCAAACGGCACTAAAAACCCGGCGATTCCTAGCTTGAAGGCTTCGAAGCCGGTGGCCATGGGCTCGGCACCGGCGATGTTGGCGGCGGCGAAGGCGGTGACCGCATCCGGCGGGGTCATGTCCGCCAGCACGGCGTAATAGAAAACGAAGAAATGGGCGGCTAGCGGCGGAACGCCGAACTTGCTGAGCGCGTAAGCGCCGACGGTAACGGCGATGATGTAGGAGGCGGTCGTGGGGATCCCGGTCCCGATGATGCTCACAACCATAAAGACCAGGAGCAATACGATCAGCAGCGAATTCAACGAAAACGAGACCAGGATCGATCCGAACGCCAGAGCGACGCCGGTGCGGGTCAGCACGCCGACAACCATGCCGGAGCCCGCCAGGACGGCGGCGATCAGCGCGCAGTTCACGAGCGACCCGAAGAAGAGGTCCAGCAGCTTGCGCGGCGTCAGCCAGGTCTTGCGATCCAACAGACTGAGCAGCAGGATGAACCAAATGGTGTGAAACGCCGCCTTGGCCGGCGAGTAGCCGTAGGCCAGCAGCCCCACCACCGATAGAAACGGGAGGAAAAAATAGCTGTGCCGCAGAAGGCTGCGGAGCGTCGGCCTCTCCGCGCGATCGATACGCTGGATCCCTCGTTTGAGAGCGATGAAGTGCACCATGCAAAAAACGCCCAGGTAATAAAGAAACGCCGGGATGACCGCCACCTTGATGATGGTGAAATAAGGGACCCCCGTTATTTCCGACATGATGAAGGAGCCGGCGCCCATGATGGGCGGCATGAGCTGGCCACCGATGCCCGAGACGGTCTCAACGGCCGCGGATTGCTTGGAAGTGTACCCGCTTTTTTTCATGAGCGGGATGGTGAAGGAGCCGGTGGCGTAGACGTTGGCCACCGAGGAACCCGAAACGGAGCCATACAGCCCCGATGAGATCACGGCGATTTTGGCGGAGCCTCCCCGCGCCCATCCGGCCGCCCAACCCGCGAAGTTGATCAGGAAGTCGCCGGCCCCGGTTTGAAGCAATACCGCCGCGAACAGGATGTAAATGTAGAGGATTTCGGCGGAGATCCCCATGAGAAAGCCGAACACGCCTTCGTCGGTCGGCAGGTAAAGGATTTCCACCGCCCGGTCGAGCGTGAAGGCCTTGTAATGGAAAAGCCCCGGCCAGTACTGGCAGGTCATAAGATAGATCAAAACGATGGCAACGGTGACGGCAAACCACTTGGAAATGGACCGGCGGCAGGCCTCGATCACGGCTAGCGCCAGCAGCGCCCCCAGCACCACCTCTTCCGTCAGCACGGGATGGAAGCCGACAAACCGTTGG
>JALOPB010000430.1 GCA_025454115.1 Desulfobacterales bacterium
GGGGGGCTGCTTTGGGGCTATGGCCGGAAAATTGACAAAGAGAAGAAACCTACGATCCTTTTTATCCATTTTTGTTTTCGCATCGCTTCTGACCCTGGCCGGCGCAGCCGGCGCCGTGGATCTTGCGCTGCCTCCGGTTAACCTGGGCGACACGAATTTTCAGGATGCGATCGCTTTTCCGGGTTGGCTCATCGAAGAACTACTCACATACTATCATGCCAATCAGTTCAACGACTACCAGGGCAAGGATCGGCCCGGCTCCAACCAGGTCACTGTCTTGAGCGCCGTGACCCATGTGGCCTGGATTTCGAATTTTAAATTGTTGGACGGCTTCTACGGCGCCGAGGTCTTGGTTCCCTTGGCTCAGCTTGACTTCAAGACCGAGTTCGGCCCCAGAGATCGGGACGACGGCCTCGGGGACGTGTCCGTCAGCCCTTTTTTCATCCAGTGGCCCGAATACAAGCTATTCGGTATGCCTTTCTTTCAGCGGCTGGACTTCCTCTTCAAGCTGCCGACAGGCGATTACAGCCGGCATTCGGCGGTGAATGTCGGAAGCAACGTCTACAGCTTCAATCCTTACTATGCCTTTACCCTGGTCCCGACGAGCCGGCTGGAGTTCAGCTCGCGCGTATACTATCTCTGGAATTCCGAAAACGACGAGCCGTTTATCAAGCTGCGGGCGAACAATTCTCAGCCCGGGCAGGCGGTTCACGCCAACAGCGCCGTATCTTATGAGGTGATAAAGGATTTGCGCCTTGGAATCGCCGGGTACGCCCTGCTTCAGACCACCGACGACAAACTGGACGGCGACGATCTCGCCCATTCCAGGGAACGCGTCTTTGGCATCGGCCCCGGGCTCAAGTACAAGATGGGCACCTGGTCCATGTACCTGAACAGCTATTTCGAGACCGGCGCCGAGAACCGTCCGGAAGGCGTAAAGTTCGCTTTCAGGATCTCCAAGGTCTTTTAGGCGAGCCGGGCGGCCGAACACCGATTCGATCCATGCGGTTTCATCCGAGTTTTAAAAGCCTCAGCGCATTCCCGCGGAAAATCTTCGTCTTGTCCTTTTCAGGGGTATCCATTTCCGCGACGCTCGCAATGGCGTCGGCGGTAAAGCTGCGCCCGGCGCTGGCATCCATGGGCGCGTCGGAGCCGAACAGGACCCGATCCGGCCCGAAAAACGCCGTGGTCATCTCCAGCAGCTTCGGTTCCTTTCCCTGGGTGGCGGTATCGCAGTAAAACTTCTTGAAGTGTTCGATGTATGGCCGGGAGATCGCCGTCGGCTGTTTGACGCCGGTATTCTGCTCGAAATAGTCCCAGCCGTACTGCATCCGTTGGGCGAACAGGGGAACCAGCGCGCCGTGGTGATGGATGACGAGCTTGAGATCCGGGTGGCGATCGAACACCCCGGCAAACACGATGCGCACCATGGCGGCCGAGCTGTCCTGCAGCCAGGAGAGCGTCTGCCAGATTTGGAATTTGGACTCTTTTTCGTCGAGATAGTCAGGATAAAACGGTGGCCGGGACGGGTGAATCCACAAAGGAACATCCAGCCGGGATGCCTCCGCGTATAAAAACGAGTAATCCGGATGGTCGGGCCGCTTGACCGTAGGCCCCGTGACGAACATCCCGCCGGCCATCTGAAGCTCCTTCACGGCCCTATTCAATTCGGCGAGCATGATCTCCGGATGGGTCGTCGGTAGCACCGCCACCGCCGAGAACCGGTCCCTGCGCCGGGCGGCGACCTGAGCCAGTTCGTCGTTCAGCAGCCGGGCCGCCTGCAGGCATTTTTGAGGATCGGCATGGACGGCCGGGGCCGTCTCCAGCCAGGGCAGGGGCACGAGCACCGACCGCGAGATGCCGAAGTCGTCCATCAGCCGGAGGCGCTGCTCAGGGTCGATCAGCGTCGGCGTGTTGGCAAAAAGGCTGCGAAAAACGTGCGGCTTCGGCCCGCCGGCCGCTTCAAGATAATCGATGACCCCCATCGTTGAGAAATGACAATAAAAATCTATTTTATCCGTCCGGCCTTCCGTCTTCAATGCCGCGGCAGCAGCCTCTTCAACGCCCGCGCGACCCATCATGGACAGGGCGGTCGAAGCCAGTGCCGTTTTCATAAAGCGTCTTCGGTTCATAGAGATCCTCCTTAGCAAGGATAATCACGGATATCTTGATGGCAAAAATGTCTGGCATCTAAGCTTTTTGACTCCGCTGCAACGTCTCGGCAAATAGCTCGCTGGCTGCCCGGTTCGCGCAAAACTCCCCACACATGGTGCAGACCTTCGGATCGCATTCAGGCAGACGCTGGCTGCGGATTCTCTCCGCATCCTGGGCAAAAAGAGCATGCCGGAATTGACTCTCCCAATCAAGGTCCCGGCGAGCCTTGCTGATGGCCAAATCCCGCTGGCGGGCCCTGTCTGGATATTTGGCCGTGTCCCCGATGTGCGCCGCCAAACGGGCCGCTTTCACCCCTTCGGCAACATCCGATTCGTTCGGGAGGGCTAAATGCTCTGCGGGCGTAATGTAGCAGATAAGATCCGCACCGTAGCGCGCCGACTGAGCGGCGCCGATGGCGGCGGCGATATGGTCGTATCCGGCACCCACATCGGTCGGCAGGGGCCCCAGCATGTAATACGGTGCGCCGCCACTCATGCGTTTTTGCAGGATGATGTTGGCTTCAATCTCGTCCAGGGGGACATGGC
>JALOPB010000096.1 GCA_025454115.1 Desulfobacterales bacterium
ATGTTGATTTACGACGGCGTTTATTCCTGGGAAGGGTTCGGGGGCCGGTTGAAGCTCTCCAGCGGGAGCTGCCGGTTGCGGCTGTACGATCTCAGCCGGGATCCTCCCGGCGGGACGGCCCATCTGAGGCCTTTCATCGCCATTGTTTCGGATGTCCCGGACAGCCGCATGTCGGTGCGCAGCTGCGCCGGCCACGTCGCCACCTCGGTGGCCCGAGACTTCAAGATCGATCCCCAGCGCATGGTTTACATCGAATATTATCCGGAGAGCATTTACGGGGAGCGCCGGGAGCGCCGAATCCCCGAGAAATACGATGTCGTCGATTTCAACTGGACGGAAGGCGGGGCCATCCAGCCGCGCTGGCGGGCCGTCCAACCGCCGCTGCTAGATGTCATCCGGCGGATGGTGGACGCAGAAGGAGCATAGCAGCGCTGCAGACGAATTTCAGGGCATCGGTGCGACGGTGAAAATCACCGCGCTCCAGACGGCGTGCGAGATGATCACCGGTGCCAGATTGCCGGTGCGCGCATACATGGCGCCCCAAAAGGCTCCGGCGACCGCTGCGGCGCCGACCAGCATGAAGTTGAACGACCAGATGTGTACGCCGGCGTAGATGCCGGTGGCAGCCGCCCATCCGGGCCAGCGGCCGTATCGTTCCATCAGGCTGCGTTGGAGATACCCTCTCCAGTAAATTTCCTCGCTGGGTCCGGTGACGAAAAAAAGCAGCGCCGCGATGACCCCCGCGGGCATTCCGGTGCCTTTGTGGTAAATGCCGCCGATCTGGCGGCCGGCAAAATCGAAAACGGCAACGGAAACCGCCCGCCCGGTCCAGAAAATGAGATACAGGAGCGCGGCGGACGCCAGGCCGAGGGCCACGGCACGACCGCTCCAGCCGAATTCATGGCGTGGCTGCGGGTCCAAAACGATGGCGATGACTGCCAACAGCGCGGCGGACAGCGAAATCTTGATCCAAAAAGAGGCCCACTCCAGCGCGAACGTGATGAACCACAACCCGGCGGCCAGAAGCACGGTCGCCGCCAGCGGCAGGAATCGGTGGCGTGGGAGGGTCACCACCAGACCTTCACGACCAGCGAGAGAACCAGCAGCAAACCGAAGGCGGTGTCGAGCTTGGCGGTCTGCGCATCAGCGTCGAGCGGAATGTTATGGGCCATCTGGCGCAGCAGCTTGACCGCCAGCGGCGTGGACAGCAAGACGATCAGAGACCAGACACTCAAGGGCCCGAACACCGCCATGGCCACCACCGCTAGGTAGGCCGCCACAATCAGACCCAGGTACACCGAAATGCCCCGGCGTTCGCCCAGCACGATCGGCAGGGTTTGAATGCCCTTGGTGCGGTCATACCCGACGTCGCGGATGTTGTTGGCCAGCAGGACCAGCGCGACCAGTGCGCCGAAGGGGATCGAAATGAGCAGGGCGTCGGCGCTGACCGCCTGTTGTTGAACGTAGTAGGCGCCGGTGACCATCAGCGGGCCCCACATCAGAAATACCGAGAATTCGCCCAACGCCCGGTATTTATAATTCAGCGGTGCGGCCGTGTAAGTGATCCCGGCCGCCGTTCCGATGACGCCCAACACAAGGATCAGCATGCCGCGAGTGGCTGCCAGAAAAATGCCGATTCCGGCAGCCAGGAGATAAAGGCCATAGGCCGCCCAGCGAACCTGCTCCAGACCCAGCCGGCCCTCCATCAGGGGATGCGGGCGGTAGCGCGCCGTCGGCACGTCCGGGCTGTCCACGCCGTGCCGCACGTCATCGAAGTCATTGATGAGATTGCTGGCGGCATGCATCGAGATCGCAGCGATCAGGGTGAGCAGGTACAGCGGCCAGGAGAAAACCCCCTCCACGGCCGCCACGGTGCTGCCGACACTGACGGAAATCGCCGTCATCGTGAACGACCACGGCCGGGCCGCCAGGAACCAGTTGCGATACATATCGACCATGTTTCGGCTCTGCTATGGCTTTCCCGCTGGGGTGGGGTTGAGGGCCGTGCGGGCTTCATCCGATGCCATGCGGGCCCGATCGATGGCGCGCTGCGCTTCAGCCCGGGCCGCTTCGGCCTTCTCTTCCTCGGCGCGGATCTTGTATTTGAACTGCTCTCTGCGCGAGGGCGTGTTGCCGAAGCGTTTGCGGTATTCCAGTGCATGCTGCGTCTGCTCATCCGCTTTGCGGACGGCTTCCTGCGCCTGTTCATCCGCATCGCGCGCCCGGCGCAGCGTGGCTTCGAGGTCGGAGCGGCGCTTCTCCTCCGATCGCGCATCGTCGCGCTGCAGCCGCTGCTGCTGGCGTTGTCTGGTTTCCAGGGGCGTCACCAGGGATTCCTCGACGACGTCCTTGACGCTGGCGTCCACCGGTGGAGGATCGTCCGTTATATACAGCTTGCCCCGCGAGTCGGTCCACGTATAGACTTTGCTTTGCGCCTGAGCGCCGGTGCTTACCGTTAATGCCATGACCCCCGCCGCCAAGAGAATGATCGATTTCATCACAGCCCTCCCTGAAAGCCATCAAACAGCCATGCGCATATTATAAAATTATCTGAAAAGGCCAGGCATGTCAATTTGCCGGGGCTGCGGCGACCGAAGTGGCCGCAGCCCCGGCAAAGGCGGAAACGGACCGGCCCACCGCGTTCCATCCGTCTTTTCAAGGGGACGTCTCCGAGGCGGGATGGGGGGAGCGGGCGCGGACACCGGACGGCGCTCCGGCCCAAAATCGGTGAAGGCCGTCGACGAACTCGTCCGGATCCCTGATCGGCTGCAGCCGCCATCCCGCCGGCAACAAGGCCTGGTAGTGCTCGGAACCGTAGCGCTGGTCGATCAACAGGACGACTCCCCGGTCGGTTTCGGAGCGGATCACGCGGCCGGCGGCCTGCAGGACGCGGTTGATGCCGGGGTACAGGTAAGCGTATTCGAAACCCTGCTCCAGGCGGTCAGCGAAATAACCGCGGATCAGCTCGCGTTCCAGGCAGACGGCCGGCAGCCCCACCCCGACGACGGCTGCGCCGGAAAGCCGTGTGCCCACCAGATCGATCCCCTCTCCGAAGATGCCGCCCATGACGGCAAAGCCCACCAGGGTGCGCGGGTTGTCGGTTTCGAAGCGCGCCAGGAAGGACTCGCGTTGCGGCTCGCTCATGCCCGGCTGCTGGACGACGACGTCGACATCCGGGCGCAGTGTCTGGAACGTTTCCCGCACCAGATGCATATACTGATAGGACGGAAAGAAGAGCAGGTAGTTGCCCGCCTGGGGCTCGACCAGCCGGTGAAGAATTCCAACCACCTGAGACTTGGTGCGGTCGCGGTGACGATAGTAGGTCGACAGCCGGTCGGCGACGAACACGGCCAGGTTTTCGTCCGGAAACGGCGAGGGCAGCAACAGGGTTTCGGCGGATGCGCTGGCGAGCATGGTTTGAAAGTAGTCCAGCGGAGTCAGGGTCGCCGAGAAAAATACGGCGGACCGGCAGCGGGTCAGGGCGGCGCCGATCTGCTGCGACGGATCCATGCAAAAAAGCTTGAGGCGCAGGTCGGAGGAAACGGCGTCGTAGCAGGCGGCGTAGCTCTCATCGAACTGGTCGAGCACTCTCAGGAAGCCTCCGGTTTCGAAGTAGCGCTCCAACAGCTCCTCCCGGAACGCGGATTTCAAGTTCTTCTCCAGCCATTTCTCGGCGGCGGCCATGAAATCGCGCAGCAACACATCGAGTTCCTGCGGTGCGCGGCGTTCGGCCGTCGGGGCGCCGGCCGCTTCGGTGTTCCGACGGGCGGTCAGCATCCAGCGGTTGATCCGGCCCAGACAGCGGTGGACGGTCGGGAGCGCATCCTGCAACGCCCGGCGCAGATTTAAAAACGGCTGCTTGCGGAGTTCGGCCGAGAACATATCACGGGAGCGGTCGACCAGGTTGTGGGCTTCGTCGACCAGGAACGCAACGTCGCCGGTCGGCTCCAGGAAAAAATGACGCAGATAGGCCGTGGGATCGAACGCGTAGTTGTAGTCGCAGACGATCAGGTCGGCCCACAGCGAAAGATCAAGCGCAAACTCAAAGGGGCACACCCGGTGACTCCGGGCGGTTGCCGCCACGGCTGCGCGCGTCCAGCCGTCCTCCATAAACAGGGCGTCCCGGGCCGCGGGCAGCCGATCGTAGTGGCCGCGGGCAAAATCGCACTCGTCGGGATGGCAGGCGCGATCGGGGTTGAAGCACGCCTTTTCCCTGGCGGTCAGGGCGAGGCTCTTCAGGCGCAGCCCCTGCGCGCGTAGCTCGTCCAGAGCCTTCTCCGCCGCCAGGCGGGCGGTGGTGCGGGCCGTCAGATAGAAGATCTTCGTGCAGGCACGGTCCGCCAGGGTGCGAATGGCCGGGAATAGCACGGCCATGGTCTTGCCGATGCCGGTGGCGGCCTGAATGAAAATCCGACCGGAATCCTGGATGGTCCGGAAGACCGCGTCCACCATTTCCCGCTGGCCGGGGCGATAGCCATCGAATGGAAAGGCCAGATCCCGGATGGCGTCGTCGCGCCGCCGCTGCCAATGGATGATGCGCGTCGCCCATTGCAGATAGCGCGCCACCAGGTCTTCGAAAAACAGCCGCAGTTCGCTTCGGCTGAAATAACGCCGGGCCTCGCGCAGGGCGCCCGTGTCCAGCCGCGCGTAGGTCAGCTGAACGCCGATGTCGGTCAGCTCGTGTTGCGCAGCGTAAAGAAATGCATAGACCTTCGCCTGGCCCCAATGCAAGGGGTTCTCCTCGCGCAGGCATTCTTCCGGGCTGCGGCGGGTGGTCTTAATCTCGTCGATGACCGGCAGGGCCGCTCCTTGAAACACGCCGTCGATCCGGCCGCCGATGGCCAACACCACGTCCGGCGTTTCCACTTGGTGGGCGATCGTGACCTCCGAAATGTAATCGGCCGGCCGTACGGCTTGGATCTTCTGGTGCAGCCGGATGGCGTCGGCCGCACGGGAGGCCCCCGCGAACTCGACTTTCAAATCACCGCTGCGCAGAACGAACTCGACCAGTTCGCGTACGCCGATGGTCAGATGGGCTTTCATATTTCGAACGTGGCTTCAGCCGTTGCCGTTTGGGCGTTAGGGGCTTGAGCGCGCCAGGGTTCCGGAGCGATGAAACTCACGCGCACGATGCACCCCAAAACCCGATTGCGGTTTATAGAAAAAACTGCTATCAAAAAACGGTCGGTAAATCCACCGGCAGTTCGATGGACCGCTATCTCGGGAAAAACTCCATGAGTAGCTCCAACCTTACGCCCAATAAGATCATCCCGATCGGCCCCACCCCATCTCCGGCATTCAAGGACATCATCGGCCAAAGTCCGTCGATGAAGAAAATTTTTCGCATGGTTGAAAAGGTGGCCGGTAGCGACACCACCATCCTGCTCAATGGCGAAACCGGCACCGGTAAAGGGGTGATCGCCCGAGCTATCCATGAATGCTCGCCCCGCCGCGGCAAGCCGCTGGTTCAGATCAATTGCGGCGCCACGCCGGAAGGCCTGCTGGAGAGCGAGTTTTTCGGCTACCGCCGCGGCGCGTTCACGGGGGCGGTATCGGACAAGCCCGGGAAATTCGAAATAGCCAACGGCGGCACGATCTTCCTGGACGAGATCGGCGACATGAGCACGGATCTGCAGGTGAAAGTGCTGCGTGTGCTGGAGGAAGGGGAGTTCGAGCGCGTCGGCGGTCGCGAGACCATCAAGGTGGATGCGCGCATCATCGCGGCGACGCACCGCGACCTGGAGGAGGAGGTTCAGAAAGGTCATTTCAGAGAAGATCTTTTCTATCGGCTTTATGTAATTCCCATAATGCTGCCCGCTCTGCGGGAGCGTAAGAACGATATTCCGTTTCTCGTGCATCACTTCCTCGAAGAGTTCGCCCGCAAAAACCAGAAGCGGATTATGAACGTTGCGCCGGACGCCATGCAGTTGCTGATGAGTTATCCGTGGTACGGCAACGTGCGGGAACTCAAAAATCTGATCGAACGCATCGTGGTTCTAAAAGATGGGGATGCGCTGGGAGTTGAGGATCTGCCGGAAAAGGTCCGGCTGGGGGAGATGCCGGTCGGCCGACGGAGGGACGCCGCCGAAGGAGAGGAGGGGATTTCATTTCAAACGGCGGTTTCAGAGTTTGAAAAAGCGCTGATCCTGAGCGCTTTGGAGAAAACCAACTGGGTCAAGAACCGTGCTGCGGACCTGCTTCAAATCAAGCGCACCACGCTGGTTGAGAAGATCAAGCGGTACCAGCTCGAAAAACCTGCGGGAGATTTATAATGTCGACGAGTGATGCGGAAATTCTGTTTGTAGACGACGACCGTACGATTCTGGAGCTGGTTCGGGAATATCTGGCGGAAGTCGGCTACCGGGTGGACGTGGTCGACAACGGCATGCAGGCCCTGGAGTGGATCAAGGCACAGCCTTATGCCATCGTTTTCACGGATATCAAAATGCCCGACATCGACGGGCTGGAGCTGCTTTCGGCCATTAAAGAGTACCGACCGGAAACCGAGGTGATCATCGTCACCGGCCACGGATCGATGGAATCGGCTATCAAAGCCATGAAGTTCGGAAGCTACGACTATCTCCAGAAACCGTTCAAGCTGAATGTGCTGAAGATTATCATCGACCGCATTCTCGACGCAAGAAGGCTCAAGCAAGAGAGAATCGTTCTCAAAACGCCGATCCAGGAACGGCACCGCTACGAGGGGCTGGTGGGCATCAGCTTCAGAATGCAGGGAATATACGACACCATCGATCGCATCCGGCTGACCGGCGCGAATGTCCTGATCGAGGGTGAAAGCGGAACGGGGAAGGAGCTGACCGCCCATGTGATTCATCGCATGAGCGACCGCCGCGAGAAGCCGTTCGTGGCAGTGGCTTGCAAGAGCCTCTTCAAAGCGGGCGCGATCAATGGCCAGGGGGAGCGTTTGCGGAACGTGCTCCAAAGCGCGGAGGAAGGCACGTTGTTCCTGGACGATATCTGCGAACTGACGGAGTCCGCTCAGGGCCTGCTGGCACAGCTCTGGCAGGACGACGCTGCCGCCCGCCCGTCCGGCGCCCGATCCGGCGCCCGACTTGTCGCCGCCACCAACCGAATCGTCAAAGAAGCTCTGGCAAAGGGCGCGCTCCACACCGATCTGCATGCCTGCCTATCGGATGTTTTCATCCAAATGCCGCCGCTGAGGGATCGCAAGGAGGACATTTGCCTGCTGATCAATCACTTCCTGGATCAATTCAACGCTAAAGGCGGCAAGAAGGTTCTGGCGGTGGCGCCCGAGGCCATGGATTACCTGCTGAGCTACGGCTGGCCGGGGAACGTCATTCAGCTGGAGAACGTGATTGAGCGGGCGTTTGCGCTCGGCGTGGAACTGGTGATCCACATCGATGATCTGCCGCCGGAAATCAAGACCGCCGGTGAAATCGCGCGGATGCATTGACGCGTCCGCCCGGAAGCCGGCGCCGGATTCGGCCTCGCGGGATGGGCCTCATTCGTAATCATCGTCATCCAGCAGCGGATCCACCCGCACCTGCACGTGCAGGCGCACCCCTCTCAGGCCAATGTCTTCCAGGGAAAGCGAGACCGCTGTGCCATCCGATGTGCGGGGCGGAAGGCTCAGAGAGAATTCCCGCTCGGTGCTGACGCAGCCGCGCCCGGCGCAGACCGGGCAGAAGAACGCGTCCAGCAGTCCGGCCCGGTCGCACTGCGGGCAAGGCTCCCACACCGGGAAGTGGATCGGGAACAGCCCGCCTTCAAGCGACTCGCTGACGGAGAGGATCATCTCGAGGAAGATATCCTTCTCAAACCCACGCCGGCGCGGGCGAGAGTAGAATCCGGAAAGCCACCCCCCGAAAAACTCGTCCACCAACGATTCGCGTGGCTCAAGCTCGCGGTAGAACCTCCCCCGCTCACGAACGATCTGCGGCACCCGTGCCAGGCGCCGGGATGATTCCCAGCGCTTGAGTTCGTCGTCATAACGCCGCCTCCGCTCGGCATCCGCCAGTGTGTCGTATGCCTGCTTGGCTTCCAAGAACCCTTCGGCGTCCGCCGGCGGGCATGATCGATCGGGGTGGAGCTGTTTGGCGATGCGTCGATACGCGTGTTTGATCTGGTTCGAGTCGGCTCCGCGGTCCACACCCAGGATGATATAGTAATTCTTCGCCATTCCGTTATCACCCCATTGCAAGCCATATTTTCAGGAATGCCCGACTGCTTCGAATCCAAACAACGGCCGGAGCTCCAGCCGCTCAGGGCATCCGGAGCTCCGGCCAAAGCGGCGTTACGCCGCCTTTATGGCGATTTTGCGCGGAGTGGCCTTTTCCACCTTCGGAAGGGTCAAGCGCAGGACCCCTTCGCCCAGGTTGGCGTCGATTTTGTTCTGATCGATCACCTCCGATAGGGTGAACTGCCGGTAGAATCGTCCCATCTCGTACTCGATCAGAACTTCCTCCTCATCACCGATATCCACTGCTTCGATGTCCCCGGTGATGGTCAGGATGTTGTCGCGCAGGTCAATGTTTAGGTTTTCGGATTTCACTCCAGGGATATCGGCCAGCAACGTGATGGCCTTCTCGGTTTCAAAAATATCCACCTGAGGGGTGAACACCATACCCGGTGTCGTCTGCTCGGCCGGGGTCGTCAGTTCCTGTTTTTCTCTTACCTTGATATCCTTGCTGTCTGCCATTTTGTTCACCTCCTTTAAAATCTATCGAACGGCGATCTGCCGCGGTTTGGCAATTTCCGCCTTGGGTACCGTGACCGTGAGGATGCCGCTGACCAGGCTTGCGTCCACCTGGTTCGGATCGATCTCGCTGGGCATGGCGATCATCCTGGAGAACTTGCCGGCCTCACGCTCGCGGCGATGCCACCGCGCATCTTTGTTTTCAGCTGGAAGCTTGCGTTCGCCGCTGATTGAGATGCTATTGGAGGTCGCCTGGATGTCGAGGTCTCCGGCAACCACGCCGGGGAGTTCGGCTCGGACAAAGAAACTGTCCTTGGTTTCCGTCAGATTGATCAGCGGGAACACACCTGCGTACGGCCGCTGATAAGGGCCGGCCATGCCTTCCATCAACCGGTCCATCTGGCGTTTCATGCGCTCAAGCTCTGTAAAAGGGCTCCTGAATTCCCAATTTGGAAATCCAATGAATCTTCTGTAGATCATATCAAGGTCTCCTTTCATCATTTTGGTTTTCAGTTG
>JALOPB010000097.1 GCA_025454115.1 Desulfobacterales bacterium
TAAGGTAGCCGTCCGGTTTTGACCGAACCAGTTCGCTCCACCCCAACGCTCCGCCGCCGCCGACTTTGTAGTCAACAATGACTTTTTGCCCCAGAATACTTTCCAAGAGCGGCTGTTGGCGACGAGCTTCTCGGTCGGATTGCCCGCCGGGGTTAAAGGTGGTCAGATAGGTGATGGCCTTCGTCGGGTAATTTTTTTCCTGGGCCAAAGCTGAAGATCCGATTCCCAGGGCCATGGAAACGCCGACCAACAGGATCGTGAGGCACAACCGGTTGAAACGATGCATGATGTTTCCTCCCTTCCGAAAGTATTGGTTACTGCAACGCCTGAGCCACCAAATCATCAAAGACCCAAGCAAGACTGCTGCCAGGCGCTTCTTTCGAATAACTATTTGTTTTTAATAAAAAAATTAAAATTAAATCAGTCTTGCGCCCACTGATTGCGCCGAATATTGGGCAGCGTGCCGAACGGGCAAGGCTCAAAGCCGGAAACAAAGGCTTCTGTGAAAGCGGTCAACCGCCGCCGACGGGCGGAAAGATTCCTACGCGTTCACCGCCGTTCAGCTTGGATAAGAGATCGGCCCTCCTGCCGTCGATAAATATCAGCTTGGCTTTATCGACAGGCAGATTCAGCTGGCCGAGGAGCTCCTGGACGGTTATTCCCGGCGAGATGGGGTAGTCTTCGCCTTCGGGCGGCAAGAGCGCTTGCAGGGTGGCGTAGAGTCTCAGTTTGATGCGGGGAGACATGCGTTTTCAGCCGTGTCCGTGGGGCATTACGAATCCATTTTTTTGCACCGTGACGCTTTGATCGTAAAAACAGGGCACCGAAAAGTCAAGGACCTGCCGTCATCTCGCAGTAAATGGCTACCCCAGCCCTTGATGGCCAGCGGTAATCGTCTACGCCAAATTGAATTTTAGTTGGGATTGGGATACAATTTGCGTCATGCACCCCAATCGGGAACCGTCATGCTTATTCCATTCAAAACCGCCCTGGTGACCGGGGGGGCCGGGTTCATCGGCTCCCATCTCGTCGAAGCGTTGCTGGCCGGCGGCTGCCGCGTGACCGTTCTGCCGGCGGACTTCGCTTCATCCGCGGAGATATCCGCGACCGCCGGGCGGTCGCAGATGCGGTGGCCGACTGCGAAGCGGTATTTCATCTGGCTGCCGTGGTGTCGGTGCCGAAGACCACGCAGGATCCGGTCGGCTCCGCCGACGTCAACGAGACCGGCTCGCTGAATGTGCTCGATGCGGCGCGCCGTGCCGGCGCCCGCCGCTTGGTCTTCGCCAGTTCCAGCGCCGTTTACGGCGATGACCTGCGTCTGCCGAAACGCGAGGACATGGCGCCGAAACCCCTGACGCCCTATGCGGTCCAGAAGCTGGCGGTCGAATACCATGCCCGCGTCTACAGCGGCTTGTACGGCCTGCCGTCCGTGAGCCTGCGCTTTTTCAATGTCTTCGGGCCCCGGCAGGACCCTTCTTCACCCTACTCCGGGGTCATCTCCATCTTCATGACACAGGCATTGACGGCCGGGGTGCCGGTGATATACGGCGACGGTCGTCAGAGCCGGGATTTCGTCTTTGTCGGCGACGTGGTCCAGGCGCTGATCCGCGCGGCGAATTCTCAAGGCGGTTCCGGCAAGGTGTTTAATGTCGGCACCGGCCGATCGGTCACCATCAGCGCGCTGTGGGAGGTGGTCGCGGCGCTGTCCGCCTCCAGCGCCAAACCCGTCCACGCGCCGGCGCGGCCGGGGGATGTCCCGCATTCCGTAGCCGCCATTGACGCCGCGCGAACGGACCTGGGCTTCGTTCCGCAGGTGAGCTTCGAGAAAGGCCTGGAGCTGACGATCGCGTGGTACCGCAGCACCAATTTATCATTTAAACGTTGATGAAGCCGCGTAGTGTCTCCGGATCAGTCACCCCGGCGAACCCCGGATTAATAACCTCCGGGGCTGGCACCGCGGCCCAGATATTCCAGAAAAACTGGGTTCCGGCTTACGTCGGAAGGACATGCGTTATGGAATCTTAGCTTTCTGGGAGAACACCAACCTTTAGGAGTGGAACTCGTGTTTAACTACAAGGAAGTGCTGGTCACCGGCGCTGCCGGGTTTATCGGATTTCACCTGTCCAAGCGGTTGCTGGAAAGCGGCGCGTCGGTGGTCGGGCTCGACAACCTGAACTCATACTACAGTGTCAAGCTCAAGGAGGATCGCCTCGCGCAGCTCCAGGGACATGCGAACTTCACCTTCGCGAGGTTGGACCTGGCCGACCGGGCCGGGCTGGAGAAGCTTTTCAGCAAACAGCGTTTCGATGTGGTGGTCAATCTGGCCGCCCAGGCCGGGGTGCGCTACTCGCTGCAAAACCCGCATGCCTATATCGACGCCAACATCGTCGGCTTCACGAACATCCTGGAGGGCTGCCGGCACCACGCGGTCAAGCATCTGGTGTTCGCCTCGTCCAGCTCGGTCTACGGCGCGAACACCTTGATGCCCTTTTCGGTCCATCACAACGTCGACCACCCGGTGTCGCTTTACGCCGCCACCAAGAAGGCCAACGAACTGATGGCCCACACATACAGCCATCTTTACGGGCTGGCCTGCACCGGCCTGCGGTTCTTCACCGTCTACGGGCCGTGGGGCCGGCCGGACATGGCGCTTTTTCTGTTCACGGACGCGATTCTGAACGACCGGCCGATCCAGGTCTTCAACCACGGCCGCATGCAGCGCGACTTCACCTACATCGACGACATCGTCGAAGGGGTCGTACGCATTATGGGGCGGCCGCCTTCGCCCAATCCCGCCTGGAGCGGCGACCGGCCGGATCCCGGCACGTCCTACGTTCCCTACAAGATTTACAACATCGGCAACAACCAGCCGGTCGAACTCAACCGCTTCATCGAGACGATCGAAGCGGTGTTGGACCGGCCGGCCCGGAAGGAGTACCTCGACATGCAGCCGGGGGATGTGCCGGCGACCTACGCTGATGTCGACGATTTGACGGCCGACGTCGGCTTCAAGCCGGCGACGCCCTTGCGCAGCGGAATCGAACGCTTCATTGCCTGGTACCGGAGCTACTATACCCATTGACAGCAAATTTCGTTTACGGATATAGTTTTTTATATCACATGCACTGACTCCGGTGCGGACTGGATCCGTTCATGCGACCCCATCAACTGCAGAGGAGGAGCCTTCGATGACGTCACAGGTACCTAAGAACGGAATACGGCCGAATCCCGTGGGAGACTGGCCGAAGATCGACTCCACGGCCTTCGTGGATCCGAGCGCGCAAGTCATGGGAAACGTGGTGATCGGCGCGCGAGTGTACGTGGGCCCGCTGTCGGTGATCCGCGCGGACGAGGTCGATGACCAGGGCAAGGTGCATCCGGTCATCATCGGCGAGGACGCCTGCGTCCAGGATGGGGTGGTCATCCACGGACGGTCCGGCAGCGAAGTGGTCATCGGGCCGCGCGCCAACATCTCACACGGCGTCATCGTACACGGCCCGGCCACCATCAAGGCCGACTGCTTCGTGGCGATCCGCGCGGTCGTCTACGATTCCGTGCTGGAGGAATCCGTGTGGGTCGGCGTAGGCTCGGTCATCATGCGTACTACGATCCCCGCCAACACCTGGGTTCCGGCCGGCTCCATTATCCGTTCGGACCAGGAAACCAAGCAGTTCCGGCTGATCAACCTCAAGGAAGAGAAATATAAGAAGGGCGTCTACGACGCCAGCGCATCCCTTCGGGACGGCTACCTGAAGCTCTACAGCAAATAAAAAAGCCGGGCGACTGAGAAGCCGCCCGGCTTTTTTATTTGTGCGATTTCGGGAAAATAATCCACTTCGACGACTCCGTAGAAAGGCCAAGATCAAGGCGCGCGAATCCCGCGGAGTGAGGCGTACTTCAAGTACGCCGCAGCGACCGCGGGATGAAGCGCAACGCCGAGATTGGCTTTTCTACGGAGTCGTTCGGCTCAGGGAATGATCCCCATCCCCTTCAGCACCGAGAGCATGATGGCAGCGGCCATAACCGATCCGACCTGGCCGCCGGTGTTGGCACCCACCGCATGCATCAGCAGAAAGTTGAACTTGTTGTATTTCAGGCCTTCCTTCTGAACGACCCGCGCCGCCATGGGGTAGGCGGATATGCCGGCTGCGCCGATCAGCGGGTTGATCCGGCCGCCGGTCATGACGCACATAGCCTTGCCGAAGAGCACCCCGCAGACCGTATCCAGGCAAATGGCTACGAAGCCGAACACCAGGATCATGAGGGTCTGCGGCGTCAGGAACGCACGGCCGTCCATGGTGGCGCCGATCGAAATGCCCAAGAACAGGGTCACGACGTTGGCAATTTCATTCTCGGTCGCCTTGGTCAGGCGGCTCACGACGCCGCTTTCCTTCATCAGGTTGCCCAGCATGATCGTGGCCAGCAGCGGCAGGCCGTTGGGTGCGATCAACCCGCCGAAAATGGTCACCACGATCGGGAAGACGATCTTGGTCGCCTTGGAGGCCGGAGTCGTCGAGGTGAGCTCCGACATGTTGATCTGGCGCTCCTTTTCCGTGGTCAGAAACTTCATGATCGGCGGTTGGATGATCGGCACCAGGGACATGTACGAATACGCCGCAACCGATACCGCCGCGAGCAGGTGCGGGGCGTAGCGGGAGGATACGTAGATCGCCGTCGGCCCGTCGCAGGCGCCGATGACGCCGATCGCGACGGCATCCAGTTTGTCGAAGCCGAAAAGCAGCGCCAAGCCGATGGTCAGAAAGATGCCGAACTGGCCGGCCGCACCCAGCAGGAATATCTTGGGGTTTTCCAGGAGCGGCCCGAAATCCGTCATGGCACCGATGCCGATGAAGATGAGCAGGGGAAAGAGCTCATTCGCCACCCCCATGTTGTAGATGACCCGTAGAAAACCCTCTTCGCCCATCAAGTCCGCCAGCGGGATATTGATCAAGATGGCCCCGAAGCCGATCGGAACCAGCAGCAGCGGCTCCACATCCTTCTTGATGCCCAGATAAAGCAGGAGACATCCCACCGCTATCATGATGGGATTGGACCAGTGCAAATTAACCACTCCTGCTCCCAGCCCGCTCAGCCCATTGAAAACCGCATCGAACATGATGGTACCTCGCTGTTGATGACTCTAGTTGGATTCTTCTTTAACGGGGAAAATTTTCTTCAATAGCCCCATCATCACGGCCAGCGCCCCTAAAGCCGCCAGCGTGCCGCCCATTCCGACGATCAGCAAGGTCAGTCCGAACGTCCAATTATCCATTTGGTCCTCCTCAACCCGTCCATATCCTGGAGATTCACCTATTGTTGGAACGGAAAAAGGTTAACTCAATAGCACTCCCAACTTCGGTTTTCAACAAAAAAGGTGTGGAGGGGTAGAATTGACATCGGGGTGGCAGACGTAATAAAGAATTACCCGGCGGCGGTTATTCAACTGATCGCAGAGGGTTTCTCCATGCGCCTGAAACAATCCGATATTTTCCAGGGATTGAATCCCAACATTTTGAAGGCGATCATGGCCATCGGCACGCGGCATGCCTTCCCGGAGGGCACGTTTGTCTACCATCGTGATGATCCGGCCGATTTTATTTATATCCTCATGCAGGGCGAGGTCCGGCTGCACCTCGGGGATGACGGCACGGAGGTGTTCGTCATCGCCGGCCTCGGTGAGGTCTTCGGTTGGTCGAGTCTGATCGGACGCAAACGGCACACGCTTTCGGCGTTCTGCGGCCGGCCGAGTACGGTGCTCAAAATGGATCAGCGCCGCCTGACGGCGCTGATCGAGGCAGATCCCGACAGCAGCATCGTCTTCTATCGGCAGCTCTCTCGGGCCCTCGGAAACCGGCTGCTGCAGATCTACGATACGGTCGCCGAATGCGCGGAGCCCGATGAACCACCTCAGCGAGGGGACTGATGCAACCGGATGAAGTCCGAACGACGTTGGAAACCTGTGAATTTTTCAAGGGCCTCGACGGCGGCCAGCTCGACGGCATCATCCCCATCTGCCGGCCCTGCCGCTTCGAAGCCGGGGAAACCATCTATCATCAGGGCGGGGTCGGCGCGGAGATTTTTATCATTGTCGACGGCCAGGTGATGCTCGAGCGTGCCGTCAGCGTGGGTCCCCGCAAGGGAACCGTGCCGGTCGCCGTTCTCGGCAAGGGCAAAATCATCGGGGGGTGGTCCACGCTGCTGAACGAGCCGCACACGCTGATGCTTTCGGCCGTTTGCCGACGTCCGGCCGTGCTCCTGGCCATCAACGGCGCCGAGCTTCGACAACGCATGACCGTCGACATCTTGCTCGGTTTCCGCCTGCTTGAGAAACTCTGCCTTCTGTTGCGCGACCGGGTGCAGGCCACCCTGGGCGCCATGGACAATATCTGAGAGTGGTAACCTCACCGTGGCATCTTTCGACCCGGCCGTCGCCCCGGATCTGACGGGCGAAGAGCTCAAAACCCTCGATGGCCTGACGTCGCAGCTGGAGCAGATGGGCCGCGAGCGCGGCCGGCTGATCCCCATGCTGCAGCTCGTTCAGGACACCCTGGCCTATCTGCCGCCGCTGGCGATCCGGCTCGTTGCCGATCACCTGGAAATCACCGCCTCCGAGGTCTATGGGGTGGCGACGTTCTACAACCAGTTCCGGTTCACTCCGCCGGGCCGCCATCCGATCAAGGTCTGCCTGGGCACGGCCTGCCACGTCAAGGGCGGCGAGATCATCCTGGAGAATTTCGAACGCAAGCTTCAGATCAAGGACGGTCAGACCACGGCGGACCGCGAGTTCAGCATCGACCGGGTCGCCTGCGTGGGCTGCTGCGCCCTGGCGCCCGTGGCCATCGTCGGCGAAACCCTGTACGGTAAGATGCAGCCCAGCAAGGTAGAGGGTATCGTTTTGAAGATCCGCATCGAAAAAGAACAACAGGAGCGTGAAACGCGTCCGCATGAGCCAAGCCCCCCCACACCGCTACCGCCAGCTTCGGAATGAAGCCGACCGGCGGCGCCGGGAGCGGAGTGAATCCGGGCTCCCCACGATCCAGATCGGCATGGCCACCTGCGGCATTGCCGCCGGCGCCCAGGAGACCCGGGCCGCCTTCGAGGAGGCGTTGGCCGAAGCCGGGGTGGCGGCGCACATCCGCGCAGTGGGCTGCTGCGGTCACTGCTACGCCGAGCCCGTGGTGATCATCGACCATCCGCAGTCGGGCTTTCCGCCCATCTTCTATCCCGAAGTCAATGCCGGCAAGGCCCGCATGCTGGCCAAGCTGTTCCTGAGGGAGGGCGATCCTCGCCTCGAACACATCCTGGGCGCCACCGTCGCCAACGACCTCATCCCCTCGGTCATGGAGTTCCCGCGCTTCAACCTGGAGCACCGCCTGATCATGGAGCGCTGCGGCCGGATCGACCCCGATGACATCTGCGATTATATCGCCGTGGGCGGGTACGAGGCCCTGGCGGACACTTTAGGACGCGGGCCGGAAGAGGTGATCGCGGCCATCGAGCAGTCCGGGCTACGCGGCCGCGGCGGCGCCGGGTTCGCGACCGGTCGCAAATGGGCGCTTGCGCGGGCCGCGGCGGGGTCCGAAAAATACGTCATCTGCAACGCCGACGAGGGCGATCCCGGCGCTTACATGGACCGCACCCTTCTGGAGAGCAACCCGCACCAGGTCATCGAGGGCATGATCATCGGCGCACACGCCGTGGGCGCCGGCCGCGGCATCATCTATGTGCGGGCGGAGTACCCGCTGGCCGTGCGCACGCTCACCCGGGCCGTGGAGCAGGCCCGGGCGCTCGGGCTGCTGGGGCAGGGGATCCTGGGGGGCGCGCTCGATTTCGACATCGAGGTGTTCCAGGGCTCCGGCGCTTTCGTCTGCGGCGAGGAAACCGCTCTGATCCAGTCCATCGAGGGCTTCCGGGGCATGCCGGTTCACCGGCCGCCCTATCCGGTGGCAGACGGGCTCAACGGCCGGCCCACGCTGATCAACAACGTCAAGACCCTGGCCAGCGTTCCCGTCATCCTGCAGGGCGGCGTCGAAGCCTTCCGCGCGGTCGGCACCGGGCAGAGCCCCGGTACGGCGATTTTTTCGGTGGTGGGCAGCGTCGTCCACCCCGGCCTGGTGGAAGTGCCCATGGGGACGTCCCTGCGGACCCTGATCTTCGACATCTGCGGCGGCGTTCCCAAGAAGAAAAAGTTCAAGGCGGTCCAGATCGGCGGCCCATCCGGCGGGTATCTGTCCGAGGCGCATCTGGACACCCCCATCGACTTCGACTCGCTCGCGCAGGCCGGGGCCATGATGGGCTCCGGCGGCATGGTGGTCATGGACGAGGACGCCTGCCTGGTGGATGTCTCGCGCTTCTTCCTGGACTTCACCCAGAAGGAATCCTGCGGCAAATGCACCTTCTGCCGGATCGGCACCCGGCACCTGCTCGAAATCCTGGAGCGGCTGACCCAGGGGGAGGGCCGCAATGGCGATCTGGCGCTGCTGAAGGAGCTGAGTGAGGACGTCCAGGCCGGCTCCCTGTGCGGCCTCGGGAAGACGGCGCCCAATCCGGTGCTGACCTCGCTGCGGTACTTCCGGGAGGACTACGAGGCGCACGTCAAAGAGAAGCGCTGCCCGGGTAAGATGTGCCGGCCGCTGATCGCCTACTACATCGATCTCGAGAAATGCGCGCGGGGCTGCAACGCCTGCGAGGGGTGCTGCCCGACCGACGCGGTCTTCATCACGCGCGACCGCAAGCGGGGCATCGACCAGACGAAGTGCGTGAAGTGCGGGGAGTGCGTGGTGGCCTGTCCGCCGGAGTACGATGCCGTGCGCCGGGTCTCCCCGCCGCACCTGGCGCCGGTCGTCGAGCGGCCGCCGGCCGAAGAGAAAAGCACATAACCGTGAGCTATTAACGGCCCTGGATTGAATAAGCTGGGTTATTGTAAATCCCTCCTGCCTTCCCTTTTCCAAAGGGAGGGATTTCCCCTCTTTGGGAAAGAGGGGTCGAGGGAGATTCCCAAATCGCTGCTCAGATTGCCGTGCACCGTGCACCGTGTGTCCTGAACCCAAAGGCTTTTTCGGACCCATGACCGAATCCGTCAGCATAACCGTCGACGACAAGACGATCGCAGCAGCAAAGGGGGTGAATCTTCTTTCCGCCTGCCTGGCGAACGGCATTTATATTCCGCACCTGTGCTACATGGAAAACGTGAATCCGGCGGCGGCTTCCTGCCGATTGTGCTTCGTGGAAATTGAAAGCCGCAGCGGGCCGGTGCCGGCCTGCACCGTGACGGTCGAGGAGCCGCTGAGCGTCAGGACGGATACGCCGGCCGTGCGGCGGCTGCAAAAGGCCGGTCTGCAGCTGCTGCTCTCGGTGCACCGGATCGAATGCCGGATCTGCCCGGCCAACCGCCGCTGCGAGCTCCAGCGGATCGCGAAATTCCTCAAGGTCGGATTGAAGCCCGGCAAGCTTGCGCAGCGCTTCAAACAGCCCGAGATCGATTCCAGCCACCCCTGCCTGAACTACTACCCCAACCGCTGCGTCCTGTGCGGCAAGTGCGTCCATGTCTGCCGCGCCCAGCACCGCGACGTGGTGCTGACCTTCGCCAAGCGCGGCTTCGACACCGTGGTCGGCTACTACGGCCTGTCGGACAACCTCGCTCACGCCTGCCAGGACTGCCGCGCCTGCGCCGACGTCTGCCCGGTGGCGGCGCTGCTTTCTAAATGAGGCGACATCTGCCGCAACCGAAATAAATCGCCGGGAATGTCCTCGTTCGTCGACGGATGGAACCCCTGATCCTGCCCTGATCAGCTGTTCGCCGGAGCTTATGAGAGGGGATCGCGGACATCGAGAAAGGAAAACTTCAGGAAATCGCGGTCATGCGTGTATAGCGTCTTCACGCCATGCTGTCGAAGCAGAGCGGCCAAATGGGCATCCGGCACCAGGTTGCCCCGCGTCGGAACCTCTGCCGTCGTGGTGCGATAAGCGTTCCAGAATCCTTCTTCCTCTGATAAAAATCGCACTTGGGGGAGGTTCAGCAACATTTCGATGTTGGCCATCGCCTCATCGGGTGATAAAGGGCGGTCAAATATGGCAGGGTGGGTGGCGAT
>JALOPB010000431.1 GCA_025454115.1 Desulfobacterales bacterium
AAGTCGGCCCGCTCCACGGCCGCGTCCAAGGCCTCCTCCACGCGGTGGTTGCGGGGAATGACCGCCGGGTTGTGGGTGTTCATGAGCCGGCGGGATGACTCCCAGGAATCGGGTTGGCGTTTGAGTCGGGCCTGCCAGCGCTCGACCCATTGCTTAAAATCCTGGGCCCGGAACACCGCGGCCTCCGGCAAGGAACCGGATGCCAGGTTGCGGAAGGTGTTGGTAAAATCCGCTCCGTGCCGGTGCATGCAATCGAGCAGGTCCTCAGCCAGGGCGCCGTCATCCGCTTCCTGGTTCAGCAGTCCCAGTTTGGACCGCATGCCCGCCAGCCAGTAATGACGGAAGGTTTCTGAAAATCCGGAAATTGCCTCCTTGGCCATCGATACGGCCTGTTGCGAATCTTCGTGAATCAGCGGCAACAACGTCTCGGCAAACCGGGCCAGATTCCACTGGGCGATCTGCGGCTGCCGGCCGTAGGCGTATCGGCCGTTGTGATCGATGGAACTGAAGACCGTATTCGGATCGTAGTCGTCCATGAACGCGCAGGGGCCGTAGTCGATGGTTTCACCGCAAAGCGCCATGTTGTCCGTGTTCATGACGCCGTGAATGAAGCCGACCAGCAGCCAGCAGGCCACCAGGTACGCCTGCCGCTCCATGGCAGCTCTCAACAGGGCCAGATACGGATTTCCGTCCGGGGTCAGATCCGGAAAGTGGCGACGGATGGTGTAATCGGCCAGCGCTCGGATCTCGTCGAGCTTGCCCCTCGCCGCCGCATACTCGAAAGTGCCCACCCGGATGTGGCTGGCCGCCGTGCGGGTGAGAATTGCCCCCTGCAGGGCGGTTTCGCGGAACACCTGTTCACCCGTGGTCACCACCGCAAGGCTGCGGGTCGTCGGTATGCCCAGAGCGTGCAGGGCCTCGCTGATGATATACTCCCGAAGCATCGGCCCCAGGGCTGCCCGCCCGTCGCCCTGGCGCGAAAACGGGGTCCTGCCGGACCCTTTGTACTGGATGTCGAAGCGCTCACCTTTGGGTGTCACTTGCTCGCCCAGCAATATTGCCCGTCCATCGCCCAGCATGGTGAAAAAACCAAATTGATGCCCCGCATAGGCCTGAGCGAGCGGCTCGGCCCCCTCGGGGATCCTGTTGCCCGAAAAAACAACGTCGCCCTCGTCGCCCTTCAGGACATCGGGATTCAGACCCAATAACTGCGCCAGTGCTTCGTTGAAAACCAAGAGTTTCGGCGTGCGCACCGGTACTGGATTCAGGCGGACATAGAAAGCCTCCGGCAACCGTGCGTAGCTGTTCTCGAATTTCCACCCGGCCTCCGGGCGGTTTTGTATGCTGCTGGGCGTAATAAGATCCTCCCGCCTCTCGAATGACGCGTATGACTACAAAAAAATTGGGCTGGAATAGCTGGAGGTCAAGAGGGAGCAGGCATAAACTGACGCCCGTTAACGGTCATGTAAATGAAGGGACGTCTTTAACCAGTTAATTGTTTAAAGACGTTGCGTATTTTTTGACTTTGACGTCGCGCCTATTCCGCACTAGATTTGTAAAAAAATACCACCGATCCGTAAATTTCGCCGTGTACGTTAAAGCGGCTTTACATCGAGCCTATCGATTGAAGGAGGGCTAAAAGTGAATACCACCGCCCAGGCCATGGTACTTGCTTCTTTTGCTGCGGACGCCCTCAGACCCACTATGGAGACCAGGCCCTCGTCCTGCTCCGTTCGGTTGCCGCCTGCGGCGGCTTTGAAGAGGAACATTTCGGCCGCGCCTGGCGCGAGTTCTTCCGGACCTACAACGGATATTTCGACAGTGCCACGAAGCAAACCCTGAAAAACATGGAAGCCGGTCTGACCGGCGTGCCGGCCGCTTCCACCTCCGATGATCTTGCCGGTGCCAGCCGCATCGCGGCAATAGCCTATCGCTATCGGAAAGAACCCGGCCGGGCCGCCGAAAACGCCCGCCGGCAGACGGCCCTTACCCACAACTCCCCGCTAGTGCTCGCAGCCGCTGAATTTTTTAGTCGCCTCGCGTGCCGGGTGCTTCAGGGCGTGCGGCCGATCGAGGCCATGCAGCAGGAGACGACTGAGAACGCCATTGCAGCGTCGCTCGCAGAATGGGTGCGAGCCGGGATCGCGAGCCGCTCCGAGGATACGCGCAGCGCCATCCGCCGCTTTGGTCAGATGTGCGAAATCTCAGCCGCTTTCCCGGCGACCATCCATCTGATCGCCGCTTACGAGGACCGCTTGGAGGAGGGTTTGATTCAAAACGTCATGGCGGGCGGCGACTCGGCCGGCCGCGGCCTGCTGGCCGGACTGGTGCTTGGCGCCTGGGGCGGGCTTGCCGCCATCCCTGATCGCTGGCTGTCCGGCTGGGCAGCGGCAGATGCAATCAACGCCCTGCTGGACCAGATCGAACCGGGCCGCTGAGCGAGTAGAATTTACGCTCGAGAAATGTATTGGTCTTCGGGTCCCAGACGGCATCGCTTTCATGGACGACGCGCGGGGCTCCTTCCCAAGGGCCGGAGGCTAAAACAGCGATCTCTCCCAGAGTGAATTTGCGACCACAGGCAGGGCAGCCTGCCTCGTTGAGGGTGTTGAGTTTTTCGAGATCAATGATCAGGGTGTGTTTCCTACGGAGGGGGTCTTTCACGGCGGACACTCCTTCAGATAGGCATGGGGTTCGTACAAGATTGAGCGGCTGCTAAATTCCTCCCATGCAAAGGTATTTGGTTTCGAGAAATTCGTTGATTCCGTGTTTCCCACCTTCCCGGCCGATTCCGGATTCTTTCATTCCGCCGAACGGAGCAACTTCGGTGGAAATCATGCCGGAGTTGATACCGATGATGCCGTACTCAAGGGCTTCGGCCGTGCGGAAAATCCGTCCGACATCGCGGGAATAGAAGTAGGCGGCCAGCCCGTAGGCGGTGTCGTTTGCCATGGCAATGGCTTCCGATTTTTCGGTGGATCCGGTGAAAGTCAGTTTGCGCACCATCGGGTTGGTGGCAAGCTCGGTGCCGATCGCCCTCGCATCTCCGGTTATCACGTTGAAGACTTCTCGTGGGCGGTCATTATGAGATCATGCCATCGGCGAAGGGCTGCAGCCCCTTTATGAATTCCGGAACATCCGCGTGTTCGCGGCCGGAGAACGCGTTCATGGGGAAAACCTCCATGGCTGACAGAAATTAAAATAACGATGTTTGCGTGCGTGTCAAAAGCGGTGCGGTCTGCCCGATGAGTCGAGGCGAATTCAGCCAGTTCGGCGACAAGGGCTGCGTGCAGGCGGGCTGACCGGGGACCGACCGAAAGTGACGGTTCACTGATCGGACGGCCGCACCCTGATCGGACGGCCGCACCCGTGGATACTTCAGATAGGGCACGATCGCGTCATTGCAGCTGCCGCCGGTGCCGTCGTAGGTGACCGATACCATCGGCACCCCCGTGACCTGCTCGATGCGGCGCGCCATAGCCTCGGTGACCAGCGCCGGGCAGCAGAACGCCGGGCTGGCCTGCACGAACAGGGCCAGGTCCGGGTGGCATTTGAGCGTGTAGTGGATTTTCAGCAGATTGTCCATCGACTCGCCGGTGTGCTCGAGGCGCAGGCCGAATCGCTTGAGGATGTGCTCCGGTGATTCGTCGTAGTCCGGTTCGGGCTCGTTCAGCAGCGGCTCCAGGGGACGGCGGAATTTTTTTTCCAGCCGGCTGACGGCCGCCAGGAGGGCACCGGAGGTCAAGGCCTCCAGATAGTCGCCTTCGACGAACCACTTGCGCATATACGGCCAGGCGACCATCCGGACATAAGAGCTGTAGGGCATGGTCACGACTTCGCCGCCGTGGGCTTCGATGAAGTGGATCAGACCCTGATTGAGGACGTCGTTGTCGCGTGAATACAGGTCTCCCAAAACGGCAACCTTCGGCCGCCGCAGCCGCCGGCCGCCGCCGTCGTCGTCGGTCGACACCCCGGCGAGCAGCTCCGCTGCCCCGCGGACGGCCTCCGCTTTGGGGAGGTCGCCCCGGAACGCCGGCTCGATCAGCCGCATGGCCGCCTCGACGGCCGCGTCCGTGGCGCCCGCTGCGGATTCATATGGCCGGATGCTGCACCCGATTTTCCGGATCAAGCCTCCCAGCATGAAGGCCAGATAGGAATTGGCCGGCAGGCGCATGGAGATTTCAGCAAAGGACAGCGTGCCTAAATAGATCCGCGCCTTTTCGAAGCCGTCGCCGCGCTCGGCCAGCAGGTTCTGGACGAAATGGGGATACATCCTCAGGTTGCAGGCGAGGGTGCTGGGCGTCATCCAGAGCAGACAGCGGGCCGGGTCGAGCCCGTGTGCTGCGATGCCGTCGATCAGGTTCTGGGCGATGATGTTCACCGGGATGCACTGGCCGCTGTTGCGGCTCAGGCTGCGGCGGATGCCCTCCGGCGTGTCGCGCAGCAGGCGCGCGTCGATTCCCTCCCGTTGCAGGTTGGCCGCGACCAGGCGAAACGACAGGTGGTCCCAGTCCGGCAGAAACAGGGTTTTGCCGTCGATGACCGCGGCCGACCTCTGAAACAGGTTCGGGGAATAGGCCGGCGACCGGAGCCGGCGCGAGCGGTGGTGGTTTCGAAAGGATCGCACCGCCGCTTCGATGCGGGTTTCGTAGCCGACGCTCGAGGCGTGTTCGTCCAGCTGCAGGATCAGGTACGGTTTGCGGTGGGCGTCCATGATGGCTTTGAAGAAATCGATCGCGAAGGCGTCCGGCGCGCAGCGGAATGCCGTGACCAGAACCGGGTAGGCCCCGTCGGCGGCGGCCGTGGTCTGCGCGGCGCGCAGGATCGTGGCGGCGTAATGCCAGTGGATTTCCCGGAACAGCGGCTGGAGCGGCGTGGCGGACGGGCGGTCGTCGGGGAGCATGTCCTGGAAAAAGGCCTTGACACCCAGCGCCCCGAAGATGTCCGGTATGCCCTTGTTGGCGCGCCGGGAGAGCACCGTGTAAGGCCTTCCCAGCAGCACCACGTGGATGTCCCGGCTGCCGGCGGTTTCCTCGCGGTAGCGCCGCTTGAGCCGTTTCAGGGCTTGGGACTTGAATTCACTGGCGTGCCGATACGCCCGGACCACATCGACCCATCCGACGCGGGCCAGCCCGATCGATCGCAGCATGCGGTAGAGCTGCAGCTGCGTGTGCAGTGCGCCGTAGAGATAATGGACCAGCGGCGTGAGCACCCGATCGGCCGCGGCGGGTCCGGCGGCCTGGACCGCCAGGGCCGGCGCATACTGGCTGTAATAGCAGTACTGCCGGCGCAGGGATTTTTGGCTTGTGCGGTGCTCCAGGTAAAACGGAAGGAAGACATAGTCGGCCTGCGACAGGAGGCCGGCGACGTCGGTGTGCAGGGCGGACAGCGGCGCGCAGAAATCGGCGGCGGCCGCGGCGGAACCGGACGGCAGGGGCGGGGCCAGGCGCTCGCCGCTGATCGTGGGGATGCCGAGGCCTGTAAGGAATGCCTGCCAGAACTCCAGATCGTCCGCCAGGTACAGCGCCGCCGGCAGTCCGATGGTGGGGCCTGATTCGAGCGGCCGGAGTCCGGCGGGGGGCGCCAGCGCCTGGCGGCGTTCGCGGAGCAGGCTGAAGCCGGAGCGGTTGCGGTCCACCCGCGAGACGCCGTCGTAGTCCCGGCCGCAGAGAAAGCCGCTGGCTTCCGGCTCGCCGTCGACGTCCGCCACCGTGATCTTGCAGTGGTTGCCGCACCGGGTGCAAATCTCCATCCGGGTGGGGATGTGCTTGCGGCAGAGGTCGAGACCCCGGAAACGCGTCGCGCCCTGCCCGGCGTCGGCCAGCGCCAGCGCAGCCCCGATGGCGCCGGTCAAGTGGCAAAAGCGTGAAACGTGGATGGGTTTTCCGAGGCGCTGCTCGAAAGCGGCCACCAGCGCCCGGTTCCGGGCGGTGGC
>JALOPB010000098.1 GCA_025454115.1 Desulfobacterales bacterium
ACACGCGATCGAACACACCTGAAGGAAAGCGAAGGATGAGCCATGAGAACTATCATGAAATGCTGTAGGGAAGTATTCGGCGGGAGCTTGCTCCGCCTAATGTTGGTGGCCTGCCTGTTGTTCACTCTGTCGGGCTGCTCGGTGTTCATGGCCGCGCAGCTTCCGGACAAGAAAAACCTCGATGTCTTCAAACCGGGAGTGCCGCGGCAGGTGGTCCTGGCCGAGATGGGGCTTCCATCCGGCTATGAAAATCGAGACGGCGTCCGTTCCGAGGTTTACAAGTTCAAGCAGGGCTATTCCCAGCCGGTCAGAATATCGAGGGCGGTGCTGCATGGAACCGCCGATATCCTGACCTTCGGGCTTTGGGAGGCCGTCGGCACCCCCGCGGAATTGGTCTTCAGCGGCACGGACACGATGGTGTTGGTCACCTACACCCCTAACGACCGGGTGGAAACCGTCGAATACTTCAAGGGCGGCCAGCAGAGCCAGTGATGCGTCCGACAGAAGAAGGTCTTTTCGTGATTTAATAGTCAATGATCGAGATGTAACAACCATCTCCTGTACGCCCGTCCAGCCGATATGAGGCCGCCGTCCGTTCAAGCCGATGTTAGACGCCATCGGCCTTAACTTCCATCAAGTATGAGATTAGACGGCAGCTTTTCCCGTTCCGCATCTCAAACGCATCTACGAATGCCAGATTCAAGAATTCGCCACCTGTCTTTTGCGCCCGAACGGCGCCCTCGACGATGACGACGTCATTCTCCTCAGTGGTGCGTGAGACTGCAATGTCGGGGTGCCCTTAACAGGTACTCACCCGGATCGAATGACATCTTGTGCCTCTGCCAAGATATGGGGTCCAATGAATGGCGAGAGCGCCTCTGTGGTGACCCGTTCAATGCGTCGCCCGAGATTCGATTCCAAAAGTTCGGAACGTGCCAGGAACCGTTCGTAGTTCTTCGATCCCGCAGAAAATTGGACGAGGATATCGACATCGCTGTCGGGACGGTCCTCACCGCGTGCGACAGAACCGAATACTGCAAGCCTCGAGACACCTCATGCACGAATTTCTGCTTCTAAACGACCGATGATTTCTATCGTCTGGTGTTTTGTGAGCGGGGCCATGAGTGCAAGTCTATCGTATTTACCCGACAAGGCGAAGTCCGACACGGTCTACGCTGCGGTGCCGTTGACAATTTTAGTCGGCGGTGTCAGTCTCAGTGCGAACTATCGTTAATTTGAAAACGCGGGTGAGGATGCCTCATGAGGGCTTTGCGAAAAGGAACGGTGTCCCTGCCCGCGGTAAGACCAGTGGCCTGGGCCTGGAGCGATGAGCGCTATGTACGACTACATCATCATCGGCGGGGGAATTATAGGCACTTCCACCGCCTGGCGGCTATCTCAGCGTCATCCAGGAAAATCCATCTTGCTGCTGGAAAAAGAGAAAGACCTCGCCCGGCATCAGACCGGTCATAACAGCGGCGTGGTTCATGCCGGCGTCTATTACCAGCCGGGCAGCATGAAGGCCCGTTTCTGCCGGGCGGGCAACGAATTGGTTTACCGGTTCTGCCAAGAACACGGCTTGCCTTATGAGAACCCCGGCAAGCTGTTAGTGGCCACCAACCCGATCGAATTAGCTCGCATGGGAAAGCTTTTTCAGCGGGCGCAGGAAAACCAAATTGAAGTGGAATGGCTCACTCGAGAGCAGCTAAGAGAGCGAGAGCCCCACGTCAGGGGAGTCGGCGCCTTTCTGGTGCGCAAAACCGGCATCACTGACTATCGCAGGTTTACCGACAAGATGGCCGAACTGTTCCGCAATGCGGGGGGAGAGGTCCGGCTCGGGGCCGAGGTGCTGAACCTTAAAGAGATGCCGGATGAGCTTAGGGTGGAAACCACCCTGGGGGACTTCGCCGGACGCCATCTGATTACCTGTGCCGGATTGGTGTCGGACCGCCTCGTGCGGATGCTTGGGCTGGCTGTCGATTTTCAGATTGTTCCTTTCAGGGGTGAGTATTATCAGCTGGATCGACGCAAGAACAGCATCATCCATCATTTGATCTATCCCGTTCCCGATCCGAGCCTGCCCTTCTTGGGCGTTCATCTTACCCGCATGATTGACGGCAGCGTCACGATTGGACCCAACGCCGTTTTAGCCTTGAAACGCGAAGGCTACCACAACACGGATCTGAGCTTCCGCGACATCAAAGAGATGGTTGCCTTCCGAGGCTTCTGGAAAGTGATCCGGAAAAACCTCCGATCGGGAATTGTGGAATATAAGAATTCATTCTTTAAACGGGGGTATCTTGGTTTGGTGAAGAAGTATTGCCCGGAGATTGAAGCCGATGACCTGAAGCCTCATCCCGCAGGTGTGCGGGCCCAAGCGGTCAGCCGCAACGGAGCGCTGGTCGAAGACTTTTTGTTCGTGAATTCCAGGAGGACCATCCACGTGTGCAACGCACCTTCGCCGGCCGCCACTTCGGCGTTGCCCATCGCCGCTCACATTCTGGATCAAGCGGAACGAGTGTTCAGCTGATGAATGAAAGGCTCACGAGTCGTGAAAATAAAGTATTTTTCAGATACCGATACGGCATTAGTCGAGTTTTCAGCAGGAGCTGTTGCCGAAACCAAAGAAATAAAGGAAAAGAGGTCGAATGTCGTTTTGTGATTTAATAGTCAATGATCACGATGGGCAACCCCTTTAATGGGTGACACCAGTCTCCTGTGCGCCTCATTCACAAGACCACATAGAGACTGTAAGTTTGCTCGTATTGTTATTTTTGACAACAATCAGCGGGTAGGAGTTCCAACTAGTCCATTAGAAATAATTCAGGTATTCGGCATTATTCATCGTCAGCTTAAAATCAATCAAAACAATGGACAAGTTAAGGATGAAGGTTGGTCTCATGGTCCACAGCAAATCATTAATCGTGATCGAAAAAAATATATTTCAGCTTTAGCTGTTAACATCCCGAAAGCAACACATGTTTATTATAGTGATTCAGATATCGAGCTTCCAATGCGATTGCAAATTATCCAATATAACTCAGATCATGATTACATTATTTAAGTTGTCATATGGCCTTTTGGATTAATGATAGGAAGTTGATTTTCCTTCGACTCCAGGGATCATTAGACCAACTTCAGCTTGCAAGTCTCTTGTAGCCTCAAGCCGCTAATGCCTTTATTGCTCCTCACTTGGACTGTAAGTTACCGGCAGTAGGGGTTTCTCATTGATGATCAGCTGAAATACATCCGGCCGGGAGTAGTGGCCCGTCACGTCAAAATCATATTTGCTTCGGCCAATTTCAGCCATATCGAGATCGGCACTCAGTATTCCTTCCTGGCCATATAGAGGTCCTGCCAGAACCTTGCCGAGGGGCGAGACGATGGCACTGCCTCCGCGGCATAGTTCCTCTGGTTGGGGCTCCAAATCTTTCAATCCATTCAGATCCGGTGGGTACATCGATTTGGTGACATACTGGTTGCAACCCAAAACAAAGCAACGGCCCTCGCAGGCGATATGCTGCAAACTAGCCTGCCAGCTGTCACGGGAATCAGCCGTAGGGGCCAGGTAGATTTCAACCCCTTTGCCGTACATAGCCATTCGCGCTAACGGCATATAGTTTTCCCAGCATATCAACCCGCCTATCTTGCCAAGCTCAGTGGCAAGAACGGTCAGCGTGCTGCCGTCTCCTTCGCCCCAAATAATTCGTTCGGAGGCGGTCGGCTTGAGCTTGCGGTGCTTGCCGATAAGTTGTCCGTTTGGACCGAAGTAAAGCAAGGTGCAATAGAGCGTGCCTCCGCTGAACTGACCATCCCGCTCGATGACGCCGATAGCCAAATACACATTTGCCTGGCGAGCCGCCGCTCCTAATGCTTGAGTCGCAGGGCTGGGAATATCAACAGCATTTGACCAATAGGTTTGCCAGGTAAGCCTACCTTCTGGGCTGCGATTACCAACAACAGCCCCAAAGCTGAGTCCTCGTGGATAGGCTGGAATAAACGCTTCCGGAAAAAGGACCAACTTGGCTCCCTGTGCCGCGGCTTCATGAGTTAGGCGACATGCTTTTTCAACACTCGCTTCACGCTTAAAAAGAACTGGAGCAGCCTGTACCACCGCGACTTTAACCTTGGAAAAATTTTCGTTTGTTTTCATACGTCATCACCATTAGCGCAGCTCCCGGGGAGCCTCCTGCGGTTCGAGAATGTTAATTATGTTGGCCTTACCGCGCTCCTTTTTTCCGCTTGTGGATTCGCGGTTCGCCCTCCAACTCGTGTATCTCGATCTGCAAATGATGCTTCGAGAAAGCCCACTCCCTGACTGCGGTGCGTCCTGGTTGAGAGCACTTCTTTGCGGCGCCAGGTCGTGAGATGAAAAACAGGCGGCGAACGCCATTCCCGTACTCTTGGGCCATTATTGCCTTCAGGACATCCTTTTCGAACTCACTTCCGGAATTCGGCAATCCAAGCGCAACTTCCACGATTGTTTCTTCCTCGGGAAAATAGAAGTCGACGGCAAGCGATGTCTCGCCGCAGACCTTACGTTCCGCATAATCCGCTCCGAACATGCGGGCTGCGCGCTCTCTAAGTTGCCGCATGAATAGTTGCGTACGACGGTCCCCCTCACCGGGGCCAAGCGCGGAGTGAAAGTTTGCATCCGTCGAGGCGATGTCTCGAGCCAACGCAAGCAGTTTGAGTGTTTTGTCGTCCTGCATCAGCAAGGCTTTCGTGACGCCCCACGGAAAACTCAGCCTCGCGAGGTACGAGCATCGGCACGAGCGATTGGTTGGGCCATCGAACCTGTAACCCGAATTGCTTCAGCATGCAATTTCAGACATAGCGCATTAAAGAGGCTAGGCGGCATTAAGGACTGCACGATGTACCCGCGGTGGCAACTCGACTTGAGTGAATAATTTAGCTGGATACAGATAGTCTTCTCCGGATTCGTCGACAATTCGCATAAGACCATGCTTATCTGCATCGTTGTCGCTAAACGCGATGTAAATCTTCCGTTTTTCCAGCGAGGCTTCATAACCCTCGTTGCTCAAACAAATAACGGTATATTGACGCAATTTGCGCATATTTTCAGAACCTTTCAATCAACCGTTTGATTTTGAATTCCTTTTTTCCGATTCCCGATGCTTCGTACCAATGCACCTCGGCCAAATGGACCGAACCATCGCTCAAACAAATGCGTGCAATACCTTTGCGCTTGCGCCACCGACCTTTACCGTAAAGCTTTCTCAGGCGACCGATCTCCAGAATGGACGAACCTGTGGCAAAAGTTTCGGCATGCGTGATCTGGCCTATGATTTCAAAGTACATTATTCAAGTTCGCAGATCATGACTTGGTTGTCAATCTTGCCTGCTTCGGTCGCGAACAGTTGGTTTGAATGGCTGAGAAAGCGTTTCGGGTTTTTTACGAGTTCAAGCTCTAAATCTCACCAAAACTTCATCCGACTCCACCGCCTGCCCGGGCACCGCCAACACTTCCGCGACCTCGCCGTCGCAGGGCGAGGCGACGAAGCTCTCCATTTTCATGGATTCGATGCTGACCAGGTCCTGGCCGCGGTAGACGCGGTCGCCCTTCCGCACGCGCACCTCCACCACCAATCCCGGCATCGGGCAAAGCAGGACGTTTTCGAGGACATCGTCGCGCGGGGCGGGCATGTGCCGGGACAGCTCCCATTCCCGGGGGGAAAACACTTCGAAAACGCGGGCCGTTCCGCAGAAGGCGACTCCGAAGAAGCTGTACTGATAATACAGGCGGAACATGTGCGATCGGCCGTTGATCTTGAGGTTGAGCCGACGCCGGTAGAATTCGAACTCGGGGGTGGTCACCGTGTAGGTCAGGCCGTCGACGGTGACCGTCCACTCGTGAGCAGGCGGGTCTTTGCGCAGGCAGACCTCGAAGACGTCCTGGCGGCAGCGGACCATGTAAGGGTTGCAGTCCAGGGGTGCGTGCGCCACCCCTACCTGGGCCGCCATGGGCTTCAGGGACTCGCGCGTCAGGTTCTGGCGGTTGTGGTAGACGATCGTGGCCGCCATGGCCATGAAATGAAGCCGCTCCACGGGAGGAGCGACCTTGGGCAGGCCTTTGTCGAAATGGGTTTCGATAAACGCCGTGGACAGATTCCCCGCAACGAATTCGGGGTGGGTCAGGACTGAATTGACGAAATCCACATTCGTGGCCAGTCCCTCGATGTGGTAGCCGTTCAACGCGCGCACCAGCGAGTCGATGGCGTGTTGACGGGTTTCGCCCCAGGCGATGACCTTGGCGAGCAGCGAATCGTAGAAAACGCTGATCAGGCTGCCGGCTTCGACACCACTGTCCAAACGGATGTTCGCGCCGCGGGCGGGCGAATATCGCGTGATCATTCCCGTCGACGGGAGAAAACCGCGGCCGGGATCCTCGGCGCAGACCCGCGCTTCCACGGCCCAGCCTTTCCAGGAGACGTCTTCCTGGCGCAGCGGCAAGTGCTCGCCGGCCGCCACGCGCAGCTGCAGCTCCACGAGATCCAAACCGGTCACCATTTCGGTCACGGGATGCTCGACCTGCAGGCGCGTGTTCATCTCCAGAAAATAAAAGCTGCCGGCCGGATCCAGGATGAACTCCACCGTACCGGCGTTGACGTAGCCAGCCTCCCATGCCAGCCGGCAGGCGCAGCCCCCCATTTGCCGCCGCAGGTCCGCGCCGACGGCAACCGAAGGGGATTCCTCGACAACCTTCTGGTAGCGCCGCTGGACCGAGCACTCGCGCTCACCCAGGTGGATGACGGCACCGTGCCGGTCGGCCATGATTTGGATCTCCACATGGCGCGCGACCGGGATGTACTTCTCCACGAAGACCCGGTCGTCTCCGAAGGCTTTGCGGGTCTCGGCACGACCGGCCTGCATGGCCGCGGCCAGCTCGTCCCGTGAGGCGACGATGCGCATGCCCTTGCCGCCTCCGCCCGCAGCGGGCTTCAGCAGGAGCGGATAACCGATTCCCTCGGCTCCTGCCAGGGCTTCTTCCAGGTCGTCGACCGATTTGAGAACACCCGGCACCACCGGCACCCCGGCCTTAACCGCGAGGGCTTTCGACGCCACCTTGTCTCCCAGGGCGGCAATGGCGGCAGCCGGCGGCCCGATGAAGTTCAGCCCCGCACTAGCCACCATTTCAGCGAAAGCGGGGTTTTCCGAAAGGAAGCCGTAGCCGGGGTGGATCGCCGCGCATCCGTGCGCCAACGCCACTTCTATGATTCTTTCCCTGGCCAGGTAGGACTGGTCCGACCGCGCAGGCCCGATGCACACGGCCTCGTCCGCCGCCTGCACGTGCTGGGAGCGCGCATCGATTTCCGAGTATACGGCCAGCGTACGGACGCCCAGACGACGGCAGGTGGCTGCGATCCGGATGGCGATTTCACCCCGGTTGGCAATCAGGATCTTGTCGAACACGGCTCCTCCTCACAACGGAATGTTGCCATGCTTGCGGTTCGGTCGTCCCGCCCGTTTGCTTTCGAGAAACTGCAGGCTTCGAATCAGGCGCTGGCGGGTGTGGCGCGGGAAGATCACATCGTCGATATAACCCCGCTTGGCGGCCAAAAACGGGTTGGCAAACGTTTTGCGGTAGTGATCGGTCTTCTCGGCGAGGAGGGCTTCCGGGTCGGCGGCGGCGGCGATCTCCTGCCGGTAGATCACCTCGGCCGCGCCCTTGGGACCCAGCACGGCGATCTCCGCCGTCGGCCAGGCATAGTTGATGTCCCCGCCGATGTGCTTGGAGTTCATGACGATGTAGGCTCCGCCGTAGGCCTTGCGCAGGATGACGGTGATGCGCGGCACGGCGGCCTCGACGAAGGCATACAGCAGCTTCGCGCCGTGGCGGATGATGCCGCCGGATTCCTGCTCCGGCCCGGGCATGAATCCGGGGACGTCCACGAAGCAGACGAGCGGGATGTTGAAGGCGTCGCAGAAGCGCACGAAGCGGGCGGACTTGGTCGACGCGTTGATGTCAAGCACCCCGGCGAGCACGGCCGGCTGGTTCGCGATGAGCCCCACGGTCTGCCCCCCCAGGCGGCCCAAGCCGCAGATGATGTTGCGGGCGAAATGCGGCTGGATCTCCATGAACTCCGCCCCATCCATGACGCTGTGGATGAGCACCTTCATATCGTAGGTGTGGTTGGGGTTGGCCGGAACCAGGTAGTCGAGCGCCGGATCGGTGCGCTCCAGCGGATCGCGCAGGTCCAAGATCGGCGGCCGCTGCTGGTTGTTGGAGGGCAGGTAGTTGATCAGGCGTCGCACCTCCCGCAGGCAGAGGATGTCGTTGGGCAGAACGAAGTGCGCCACCCCGCTCTTCTCTCCGTGAATGCGCGCACCGCCGAGGTCGGCCGATGTGATCGCCTGGTGCGTGACGGTCTTGACCACGTTGGGGCCGGTCACGAACATGTAGGCGGTGGGCTCCACCATGAAGACGAAATCCGTGATGGCCGGGCTGTAGACCGCGCCGCCCGCGCACGGGCCCATGATGCAGGAGATCTGCGGCACCACGCCGCTGGCCTGGACGTTGCGGTTGAAGATCTCGCCGTAGGCCGCGAGCGCATCGACGCCTTCCTGGATGCGCGCACCGCCCGAGTCGTTGAGCCCGACGATGGGTGAGCCCACGCGCACGGCGTGGTCCATGACCTTGCTGATCTTCTGGGAATGGGCCTCGCCCAGGGAGCCGCCGATGACGGTGAAGTCCTGGCTGAAGACGAACACCTCACGGCCGTCGATGGTGCCGTGACCGGTGATGACCCCGTCTCCGGGATAGCGGCGCTCCTGGTCGGTGTAGTCGCCGCGGCCGGTCTTGAGGATGTCGAACTCTTCGAACGACCCCTCGTCCAGCAGCAGGTCGATCCGCTCCCGTGCGGTCAGTTTGCCGCGTCGGTGCTGGTCCTCGATGCGCCGGGTTCCTCCGGCCTGGAACGCATCGCTTTTCATGGATTCGAGGTCCGCGAGATTGGTCTGCATGATGGTTCCGGCCGACATACCGGACTCGGCCTGCTGCAGCCGCTGGGCCAGCTTGGGTCCGCCGGGGGGGGCTTGAGTGGGTTGCATAGCGCCTCCTCGATTTGGGCTACCATCTATGCTGAATTTGAATCGGGGGTCAATTCGGTAGGCAGATTCGCGCGGATCAGCTTTTACTTAAAACTTAACACCTAAAACTTAAAACTATTTTCTTGATAATTCGAAACTCCGACATCGCCGACGTTTTCGACCGGATCGCCGATTATCTCGAAATCGAGGGTGAAAATCCCTTCAAGATCCGGGCCTACCAAAACGCCAGCCGAACG
>JALOPB010000432.1 GCA_025454115.1 Desulfobacterales bacterium
TGTCCTACCGGCGCCATGAATTTCGGGGAGTACAAGGACATGCGGGTATGGGCACAGGCGCGCCTGGCCGAGGTCCGGCACCGCTACCCGAAGGCTACTCTGCTTAACCCGGACAAGACCAGAGTCATCTATCTGGTGGCCTACGATCCGAACCTGTATTGGGAATACGCGGTGGCCTCCGACCGCGAGATCGACGTCACACGCGCGGTGGCCATGCAGCGGATGCTGAGCCCGCTGAGGAATTTCTTCGCGCAGCTGGGATAGGCCTGCGCGGTTAACCGACACGCTCAGGGGGGAGGGGACGGATTTCCTCCCCCCTGCTGTTTTCTTTTAAGCGGCGACATCCCCATCGATCGAGGAAATCACGTCCAATCATGAATCCACCCGCTGAACATACTCCGGAGATGGTCCGGCAGGCTGCCGACGCTATTACCGCCGCAAGACCTTCCTACGTTGAACTCATCACGTTTTACGCACATATTTTTGCAGCCCAGGAAGACGCACGGCTCCGTATCCGCCTACCGGCCATCCACTTGTCCGATGAGCTGATCCGCATCAAGCACCGTGAAAAGCTGCCCCTGGTCATGACCTCGGAGATGGTCATTGATCCGCAGGCTTCCGAGAATCTTCTGAAAGAGCTTTGCCGCATTACCGCCGACTGCGGGTCGGAGCTGGCCGGGGCGGCGCAGGTCTTGTGCGGCCAGTCTTCAAAAGCAAGAGCACTTTTTGGGCCATTCTTAGAAGCGCAGGAGTCTGACGTCCTCGCCGGCGCTGAAGAAATGGGTGTGGAGCCAAAAACCTTGGCTTTCTTCCTCTACCACAGTCTGCGGCCTTCCCTGTGCACTTGCGCCGCCCAACTGGCCGAGTATCTCGACCCTTCCTCATCCGGAGAGCAGGGATACTGCCCGGTGTGCGGCAGCCCGCCGGCGATCGCGTGGCTGGAAGGCGAAGGGCAGCGCTATCTTTTCTGCAGCTTCTGCTGGCACAAGTGGCCCGTGAACCGCGCCCAGTGCCCCTTCTGCGGCAGCCGGGAGCAACAGGGGCTGTTGTACCTCTACAGCGAGGAAGAGAGGGAATATCGTGTGGACGCCTGCGAATCCTGCCGCACCTACATCAAGACGGTGGACACCCGAGTCCTCGGCCGCCCTGCCTATCCTCCCCTGGAGCAGATTGCCAGCCTGCACCTTGATTTAAAGGCAGTTGAAGCAGGGTATCATGCGGGTGTGCCCACCGTTTTGCCCGTCTGACCAAGCTTCTCCTGTTTTTCCGGAAAACCGTCAGGATCATTCATACGCGAACGAATAGATGAAACTTTGCAGCTGGTTGCGCTGCTCCGCCGTCATCCGATCGAACGCCAGCACCCGTTTGTGTGCCTTCGGATTCGGAGTGCCGCTGGCCGCACTGTCGGAAATCACCTTGACCGGAATCCGTTCCAGGTAAACCGGCCGTACGAAGTCAGCTGCGAGGATGTCGAGCTCTTCGGTTGCGACGGGATTTATCTCGTTGACGGAATCATAGACGATCTCAACGCTTTCGACCCCAATACAGGTTACTTTACCCGGCTGGGAAGGACCGGGTCTCATCAGGGCTACGGGGTTGCCAATGACGGCCATTCGTTTCTGCCGGCGGCGCTCAATTGCTTCCGATACGATGTTCACGGTACCTCCTCAAGCGGCCGTCTAAGGATTCACGGCCAATTGGGCAGTGATTTCTTGATTGAAACGCTGCCGCAAGTACTGTTGCACCGCCTGGGGCTGCATGCTGACCTTTCGTGCGACCATCTCCTGCATCAGAGCATCGCGATTACGGGACAGAAAAACCGTTTTCAAGGCCGCTTGTTCTCCGTAGGCCTGCAAGTTTTTGGAGCGGGAGTTCGTGAGCGCCACCTTGCAGCTGTAGTGGTCGATCTCCTTGTTGATGCAGTTGAGATAGTAGCTCTTCTGCTGATCGGCAGGAGATTCATCGCCGAAAGCGGGGATGACCCCCATCGCTGACGCCAAGCAACCGATGATGATGATGATGAGCCGGGTTTTCATTTTTTGCCTCCCTTCGTTTTCCAGGTTGTTGGAGTTGCGGCCGCCCGCCGGTCTTTCGGACGGACGACCGGTCAGGAAAGCCGCGAAGCTGGCCTCAATTAAAGCACACCGGCGAAGGGAAACAATCCAACGAAACTCCTAAAAAATTACTAGAAGTCGGGCCGGAACCGCTAGTACCGTCCACTAACTTAAAGGAGAAGCCGTGGGGGATGAATCCCCACGGTCGCCTTCAACATGCGTCGGCGGAGAGAATTGCAGGAGGTTTCATTCAGCGCAGTGCGAGCAGATGGGTTCGAAGGCCGGTCTTTTGGTTGGTCAGGCCGAATTTGCGGCGCAGGTTGTTGCGGTGGACTTCGATCGCTTTGGGTGTCACGTTCAGGACGTCGGCGATTTCCTTGGTACGCTTGCCCTGCACGATGAAATTGGCGACATCGATTTCAGTGGAGGTCAGACGCGGGAATTCCACTGCCAGACTGTGGGGGTAAGGAGCAAATACGGAACCAAGGCTTTCTTCGAGCAGGCGCAGGTGGTCGACGGCAGCCTTGTCTTTGATTTTTTCCTTGGCCCGCTGCAAGCACGGCATGGCGACTTTGTTAAGGTTGTCTCTCAGCGTCTAGGACATTCAAGGCCGTGTTGGCCTCCTCGAGGCTCTGGTTTTTCTGTTTCAATTCGTTTTCCTTGGCTTCAAGCTCGGACTGATATCTCTTGCGTTCGGTGATGTCGCGCGCGATCCCCATGAAACCCGCGGGCTTGCCGTAGATGTCCCGCTTGAGAGTCACCGAGACCTCGACGAAGCGCCGCGAGCCGTCCTTGCGGATGCACTCCCAGTCGAAGGCATGCGCCGGTACGCCGGTCAGGTAAACTTGATGAAATACACCGAACACTTTTTTGTTGTTGAATTCGTCGACGATCCGGCGGTTGTTCAGGCCGAGCATCTCTTCTCGCGAATAGCCGGTGATGCGCAGCAGCCCCTCGTTGAAAAACGTGTAATTGCCGTCGAGATCCACCTCGTAATAGCCGTCCTGGATGTTTTCAATGATGGTGCGATAGCGCTCCTCGCTTTCCCGCAGGGTTCGCTCGGCGAGTTTGCGTTCGGTGATGTCGCGCGCGATCCCCATGAAGCCGGTCGGCCGGCCCTTCACGTCGCGTTTGAGCGACACCGAGACCTCGACGAAGCGCCGCGAGCCGTCCTTGCGGATGCATTCCCAGTCGAAGGCGTGGGCCGGCACTCCGGTGAGATAGACCTGGTTGAAAATTTTGAATACTTTTTTGTTGTTGTAGTCATCGACGATCCGGCGGTTGTTCAGACCGAGCATCTCATCCCGGGAAAAGCCGGTGATGCGCAGCAGGCCATCGTTGAAAAAAGTGTAGTTGCCGTCCAGGTCGGTCTCGTAGTAACCGTCCTGGATGTTTTCCAGGAGCATGGAGCACCGTTCCTCGGTGGCTTTCAAGGCCACCTCGGCTGCGGGATCCGGTTGACCCGCAGGGGCCTTCTGTGACGGCTGGCGGAGGGGATGCGTTGCTTTGGCCACGGTGTTCCTCACTGAAATAGGGTTCGAAGGAGCGGGGAACCGGGCGGAGGTGACGACGGTGAAGAAATACCAAAGGGTGCAAGGCGATCTCTTGAGCCCAGACAGCGTGTCGTTTCAGAAGCATCGCCGGCACGGCCGCCTCGGGGTGGCGTCGCGGCGCCACCCCCCTTGACAATCGCAACCGGTCGGGGGAGGTGCAAGCTCAACCCGCTCGGCATTTTTTTGTTATCAGATGCCAACATTGACTTCAACCTGATTTTTCCCGCTAAATTCCCTTAGTTTTTATACGGGATCATCGAGTTTCGAAAGGAAGCTCATCAGGTTGGCCTTGCGATGCGTCAGCCCCAGTTTCTTGCGGATTCGCCAGCGGTGGGTTTCAGCGGTCTTATATGTAATATTCAGGGCGGAAGCGATCTGATCGGTGCTTTTCCCCAATTTGACCAGGTTGGCGACCTCAAGCTCCGTCCGGGTCAGGTCGATTGGGGTCGTCGAGAGCCTGGTCGTAAACGGCGACAGGACCTCGTCGAGATTAGCTTTCAAGACGCCCACCAGAAACCGCTGTCGTTCGCTCAAACGGGTGTCGGCAAGGGCATTCAGGTAAGGCGCCACCAGCCGCCTGAGATTGGCCAGGATTCTTTTCTGGACGATGGTCTTGTCCTGCTCGCGCTTGCGCAGCAGAACCTCTAGCGCCGTGTTCATTTCCTGCAGGCGCAGCGTTTTTTCCCGGAGTTGCTGCTCACGGCGGCGCAGGTCTTGTTCCGCGGCTTTCATCGCGCTGATGTCG
>JALOPB010000099.1 GCA_025454115.1 Desulfobacterales bacterium
TCCAGGAGACAGGGTGTTGACCAAGGCGGCTTCCCAGGCCCCGGTCCCGGAGGAAGGATAGACGACCACCGTGCCGGCGGTCTTGAAAATCTGCTGGAGGCCCTGGAACAGCTCCAAGGCCAGTTGAGCAAATTCAGGCCCCCGGTGGTCGATCGTGGCTCGGCTCAGTGTACGGAGAACCCGGTCGGGCACGTTGGTCGGCCCGGGAATCTGCAGAAAATGACGTCCGCGTTTAAATCCCATTTTGTACCTCCGCACAGCCCCGCCTCGGAAAAAGCGTCGAAACCGATTATGGGTAAATTATCCGGATAAATTTTCCTTCTCAAGTAATTTATCTGGAACGATTTGCCCTTGGAGTTTTAGTTGTGGCCGTTGGACTCTGGTAGTTTGACTGCCTATTTGCTCACAAACATCCTGACCCTGGTATGTGCAATCAGGCGGTCAAGGGTGGAGGCGGTGAAGACTTTTCCATGGAGGCGGAGGATCAGAACGCGCATATCCGCCCTTCGCTGCCTGAATCCCCGCCCGTCGATGCAGGCGACGACTTCATACCAGGGCCTTCCCTCTTGGACATGTTTGTTTCTCTGCGTCTCCAGTTCCTTTATTCTTGCCACCTTGTCACGGGCCGTTCCATCGTCACTTGTAACTTTGGCCTCGATGATGACGGCAGGATTGATCTCGTCTGGTATACAGAAATCTGGCGCCTGGCCGAATCCTGGAATTCTTTCGGCCCGGCCGGTTTTGCGGTAGGAGACGCCGGCTTCGCGAAGCCGCTGTTCGATGGCGTTTTCCATGACTTCGCCGACCAGCTCCGACACCGCATCCCTGTGGGCAGCAAATGGGCGTCCTAAGTAACGCTCATACAGTAGAACCGCATACGGAACATTCTCTATTGCCGCATGCGCCAGCGATTTCTTTCCATAAGCGGTGTCGAATTTCGCCAGACGGTGTAGAAATCCATCCTGCGTGGATGGTGCGCCTTCCCCGATGCAGTGGACGGCAACTCTGATCAGAGAGTCGATCCGTTCTATCGTTTTGAGTGCGGATTGCCGTCGGGTCAGATTCAGATAGTAGTCGGGTTTTCTACAGTCTTTGTCAATTCCCCGCGCCGCTCCCTGCGTGATGTCGCTGTTTAGCTCGACGCGTGCGAGCTCTGCCCATTCCGGGGCGGTCATCCCGAGGATTGACCTCAGCACTCCCAGGACAAGGCTGTTTTCCAGTAGCGCCGCCCGTGCGGTCTCGAAAGATAAATCCTGAAAGGCCCCGGTCCTTCTTTTTAGAATTTCGTAAGCGGACTGGAAGTCCGGATACTTAACGAAACCCGGACCCGTCGGCATGAGGAGGAATTCCGATGAGAGATCGGTGATCGTCTCGGTAACCATCTCCTCTATCCGCTGTTCAAGTTCTTCCTGATTCAACTCAAATGGCCGGTCTCCAGGCATGATACTTTCCTCTGCTTGCACTAAAATACGACGTCCTCGATCCTTCCGTCGTAAGGCACAGCTTCTTCATGAACAGCGAATCGCCTTGTCGGGATTTCCGTACCTGATATCGCGGCCTCAATCTCGTCGGGCGGCGGCAGCGAGCTCACATGTCGCCCGACTGCCGCCAGCTTTTGCTGTGCGGACAGTCGCGCGTCCCATTTTTCCCTCAGATTCCAGACGGCCATCCTAACTATATGCCCGTAGGTGACGCAGCGAAGATCTCCCCGTGTCGGCTTGAGACCAGCCATTCGCAGTTTGTCGAGGTCTATTGACACAAGGTTGGCGAACTGTTCGGCCGTCTCCGCTATCGTTGATCGAGGCACCGTTCCTGTCTGCCGGCAGACGAAGACCGTATCAACTATGGATGACCCGGTTCCACTGATGTGGATGGAGGCTCCCATCTCCGCCGGACAGGGAAGAGAAGCGGAGCAGGCGAGCCCGGCATCGAGGATGGCCACCGCTACAGGGAAATATGCCTCCAGACTGTTGTGGTGATAAGTAAAGGCCAGCGGTCTTCCTGGCTTCAGCGCATGCGCCATTTTTCGATAGACCGCGGACAACCCTTCTGTGAAGTGGCCGAGGCCCCGTTCCATGGTAATATTGCCGGTCAGCTCATCCGCATTGCGGGTGGTAGGTAGAGTGAACGTCGGGTTGTCTTTGCCAGCCAGATTCCGGATCCAGACGTAGCAGAAATCCATCAACTCGGCATACTGGACGTTGCCGAAGTAAGGTGGATCGGTGAAAACGCCGTCGAGGCTTCCCCGGGGGAGATCGACTGCTGTGGCGCTTTGGCAGTGCAGGCGCACCTGGCGCCGATCAGCGGAGCTTTTGCCGTTCCTTTGGTCACCGATCCATTCGCCTTTGATCGGCACAACAGTTTTACGCCCGCCTTCGTGCCGCGTCTCGAAAGGGTGCTCGCAGTAGGTCTTGGCTTTCAGATATTTCTCGACGATATTGTTCCAGCCGCCGCTTCCCACGCTCGTCCCACCGCCGTTGGCGATGCCGAGAAGATTCGACTCGCACTGGACGAGCCCCACGGGGAAGCCGTGAACGGAGAAAATGTCAAGAGACTTGAGCGCCATGGTATCGTAACGGCAGAGCATGTTCTGGTAACGGAGCAGGTCCGAAAGGTTGGTGATCAAGGCATCGCGAACCCTTTTGTCCTTCTCCTTCATGATCGCCCGGCAGCTCAGCTCCAAGCCAAAGAGTTGCCGCTCATTGAACATCTCCTGGTAGCGGCGGTATCCCCAGCGGAAGAGCCGGCCGGTTTCGTCGCCTGGGAGGATTTTGTCGTCAGGGATATGCCGGGTTCCGACCTCCTTGAGAAGCGAGGAGGCCTCAGCATAGCCCGCTAGATCTTTTTCATCCGGTTTCTTGAAGAACCGCCCCTGGTGAGACGGCTTGCAGCTGCGGCAATGGTACTCGATGGCGAACATGCGATGACGGGGCGGACCGGCTGACGGATCGGGGTAAGAATTAATGGCACCGCACCCGGGGCAGGCGCATTTGTTCCGCTTGGCCGCACTTTCCAAACGAAGCGAGTTGCCGCAGGATGAACAGGAGCCTGGATGCCTGCGGTCCACCACTTCGTTCAGCGCACCGCAGTTGGCGCAGACGAGAATGTTTACCGGGTGCCGCCGGTCTTCGGCCAGGAGAAGGCCGGGAAACAGGTCGAACTCCCGACCGCAGTGCCGGCATTTCTGTTCCTTCACCCAGAGGAAGTATTTCACGTGAGCCTGCGGGGAACCGCACTTGAGGCAACGGGTGCGGTAGAGGTGCCCGATTCGTTCTTCGAGAGCCGCGACCAAGTTGCTGGCTGCATCCCGGTAGGCGTCCAGATCCAAGTGCTCTATCTCCCGGTTCACGATCCACCAGGCCATGGGGTTGATGTCGTAACCGATAACGTCACAGCCAACCCGGTTGGCCTCGATAAGCGGAGTCCCGATAAGCGGAGTCCCGCCTCCCATAAATGGGTCGGCGACGGTTATGCCTTTCAGATTGTTCGAAGCATAGAAGGCTTCCTGAAGCGTTTTCTGGCCGTATTCGGAGAGAATAAGGCCGCGAAAAAGAGTTCCTGGCCGCCTGGCGAACCATTTGTGAACCGCAATGATGGGGCGGTAATTCTGCTGGATCTGCTTCTCTCGCAGGGAGAGGGAGGCTATGAAAGGTACATCGAAGCCTTTTTCGATCGACATGCGCAGGTTATAGGTTTTTTTCGATGGATATGCAATGCAACATGAAAATAGGGTTATGATGAAGATATCGCGGAACGACTGACGACATGGCAGGCGACCCAGTGGTAGGGGGATAGCTCCAGGAGGGGCGGTTCCTCCTTGCTGCAGACATCCTCCGCATACGGGCAGCGGCGGAAGTGGCATCCGGAGGGCGGGTTGATGGGGCTGGGGACGTCGCCCTTCAGCACGATCTGCCGGCGTTCCACGGTCGGATCCGGGATGGGGACGGCGGAGAGCAGGGCTTCGGTATAAGGGTGCAGCGGCTGGCGGAAAAGCTCCTGGGTCCAGGCCGTTTCGACGATCTTGCCCAGGTACATCACGGCCACGCGGTTGGAGATGTGTTTGACGACGCTCAGGTCGTGGGCGATGAAAAGATAGGTCAGTTTGAATTTAGCCTGCAGGTCTTCCAGCAGATTGATGACCTGGGCCTGGATGGAGACGTCCAGAGCCGAGACCGGCTCGTCGCACACGATCAGCTTGGGGTTCAGCGCCAGCGCGCGCGCGATGCCGATGCGCTGACGCTGGCCGCCGGAGAATTCATGCGGGTAGCGGGTGCGGTAAAACGGCTCCATTCCGACGGTCTGGAGCAGGTGCGTGACGCGATCCTCGATTTCTTTACCCTGAGCGATTCCGTGAATCAGCAAGGGCTCGCCGATGATCTCGCCGATGGTCATGCGCGGGTTGAGCGACGCGTAAGGGTCCTGGAAGATGATCTGCATATTCCGACGCAGGGCCCGCAGCTCGGCTCCGGTGACCGGGGCGATGTCCCGGCCCTTGAACAGGATCTCGCCGGCCGTCGGTTCGATCAGCTTGACGATCAGCCGGCCGGCGGTGGTCTTGCCGCAGCCGGACTCACCCACGAGTCCCAGGATCTCGCCCTCGGCGATCGTGAAGCTGACGCCGTCAACCGCCTGCACATGACCGGCGATGCGGGACAAGATTCCCTTTCGGATCGGAAAGTGTTTCTTCAGATTTATGACTTCGACCAGATTTGGCATGCAATGCTCTTGTGAAGTGAATTTTTCACCACCCGCCGCGCTTGAGGCACAGAGGACCCAGAGAGTGAAATTAATTCTGCATTGGGCAGCGGTTAGTCGTCACTCGCTGCGCGGGTGGCCAGACCCTGCCGCAAACCGGCTGAGGCTATTTATACGCCGGCTTCTCTCCGGCGCGCACATATTGTTTCTCTCTGCTAACTCTGTGTCTCCGTGGTGAACCTTCAGCTTTTCTTAAAATGGTTCTTTCTGTCCGGATCATGCATGAAGCAGCGCACGCGGTGGTTTTCCGCGATCGATATCAGCTGCGGTTCGTCCGTGCGGCAGAAATCCAGGGCATGCTTGCAGCGCGGGTGGAACCGGCAGCCGGGTGGAAACTCCAGGGGGTTCGGCACCATGCCCGAGACCACCTCCAGTCGGCGCTTCTTGGTATCCGTCAGGCGCGGGATCGAGTTGTAGAGCGCCTGGGTGTAGGGGTGGGCGGGTGACTTGAAAATGGTGACCACGTCCGCGACCTCGACCGCTTTGCCGGCATAGGCCACGACCACATCCTCGGCGGTTTCGGCGATCACCCCCAGATCGTGGGTGATCATCAGGACCGCCATGCCGATCTCCTGCTTGATGCGCTTGATCAGGGCCAGGATCTGGGCCTGGATGGTGACATCCAGGGCCGTGGTCGGCTCGTCGGCGATCAGCAGCTTGGGCCGGCAGGAGAGCGCCATGGCGATCATGGCGCGCTGGCGCATGCCGCCGGAGAGCTGGTGCGGGTACTCATCCACGCGTTTGGCCGCTGATGGAATGCCCACCAGGTCGAGCATTTCGACCGCTGTCCGCCGCGCGCGCGATTTATCCACCCTCTGATGCAGCAGGATCGGCTCCATGATCTGGTCGCCGATGGTGAACACGGGATTAAGAGACGTCATGGGCTCCTGGAAGATCATGGCGATCTCATTGCCGCGGATTTTCTTGATCGCCGCCTTGCTTTTCTTGAGCAGGTCCTGGCCCTCAAAGAGAATTTCGCCGCTGATGATGTTGCCGGGAGGCATGGGGATCAACCCCAGGATGGAGAGGGCGGAGACGCTTTTGCCGCATCCGGATTCGCCGATCATCCCCAGGGTCCTGCCCTTGCGGATGATGAAATCCATGCCGTCGACCGCCTGGGACACGCCTTCGTCCAGGAAGAAGTAGGTCTTCAGGTTGTTGACTTCCAAGAGGGCCTCATCCACCGCAACGACTCCCAGACCGGATAAGCCGGTGAAAAATTCGAAATCCGAAGTACGAAACCCGAAACAAATTCGAATATTCTAAAAAAAACAAATGATCAAAACCGGTTTGGCTATAATCTGTGGCGTGTTTTTTGTTTTTGTCATTGCATCATTCGGATTTGTTTCGAATTTCGGATTTAGTGCTTCGAATTTATATCATCACGCACCATCCGGATTTCGGATCGCCTTTACCCTAACTTCCATCCTACACCTCAAAGAGGCTAGATGCCCCTCAGGCGCGGGTCGATCATGTCCCGCACGCCGTCGCCCAGCATGTTGAAGGCCAGGATCGTGACGAGGATGCAGAGCCCGGAGTAGACCGAGATCCCCGGCGCATTGATCAGGACGTCCACCCCTTCGCGGATCATGTTGCCCCAGGTGGGGGTGGGTGGCTGGACCCCCAGCCCGATGAACGCCAGGTTCGCCTCCAGTCGGATGGCCACGCCGACCCACAAGGTCGCGGCCACCAGCAGCTCGCCGAAGATGTTGGGGAAGATGTGCTTGAAGATGATCCGCCGGTCGCGGGCGCCGATCGATTGGGCCGCCAGCACGAATTCGCGTTCGCGCATGGAGAGCAGCGCACTGTGCGCCATGCGCGCGAATCCCGGGGTCATGACGATGCCGAGGGTGATGACCAGGTTGGCCAGGGTGGCTCCGAGCGCGGCCGTGATGGCCACGGCCAGGATCAGGTCCGGGAAGCTCATCACCACGTCGATGCCGCGCATGATCAGGGTTTCCACCCTGCCGCGGTAGTAGCCTGCGATCATGCCCAAAGCCGTTCCGGCGATCATCCCGATCAGCACGGAGGCAAACCCGATCACGAGCGAGATGCGGCTGCCCCAGATCAGGCGCGAGAGAACGTCCCGGCCGAAGTCATCCGTCCCCAGCCAATGATCTTCGTTGCCCGGTTCGAGCCGGAAGATCGGGTCCTGGTCCAGCGGATCGTAAGGCGCGATCCAGGGCGCGAAGACGGCCGTCAGGAAAATCAGAACGGCGATCACCCCGCCCGCAATGGCCGTACGGTTCCGGATAAACGCCAGCCACATGCGCTGGCTCTGGGAGATTTCTATTCTCATCAGTTGTACTTGATCCTCGGATCCACCAGCCCATACGCCAGTTCCGTAATCAGGTTGAACACCACCACCAGAAACGCATAAAAGACCATCACCGACTGAAGCGTGGTGTAGTCGCGCTGCTTGATGGCCCCGACTAAAAGCTTGCCGAGGCCCGGCCGGGAGAAAACGATCTCCACCATCACCGAAGAGCCGATCAGGACCACCACGTAAAGCCCGCCCAGGGCCACGATGGGGATCAGGGCGTTGCGCAACACGTGCTTGTAGAGAATCTTGCGGTCGGAGAGGCCTTTTGAGTGCGCCGTGCGGACGTAATCCTCGCGCATGATATCGAGGATCGAGGAGCGGGTCATACGCGTGACGTAGGCCGTCATCATCATGCCGAGGGCCAGCGCCGGAAGCGCCACGTGCGTCAGGTTGTCTTCCAGGTCCCAAAATTCTCCGCCCCCCACCACGGGGAAGACTCGCAATTTTACGGAAAACACCAGGATTAAAAGAATCCCCAAGTAAAAGGCCGGCACCGAAAGTCCCAAGAGAGAAAACACGCGGTTGAAATAGTCCACGAAGCTGTTGCGTCGCACGGCGGCCGAAATCCCCAACGGGATGCCGAACAGGTAGCCCAAAAAGACCGCTAAAAACGTCAGCTCCAGGGTGTAGGGCACGACGCTGGAGATCTGGGCGGCCACCGGAAATCCGCTGATGATCGACGTGCCCAAATCTCCCCGGCAGAGGCTTTCTAAAAATTTCAAGTACTGCATCCAGAGAGGGTCGTTCAGGCCCATCTTGGCGCGCAAGGCATCCACGGCTTCCTTGCTGGCCTGGTCGCCGAGCGCCGCCACCGCCGGGTCGCCCGGCAAGACCCGCACCACCACGAACACCAGGGTGAGGACGACCAGCAGGATGGGGATGCTGATCAGAATCCGGCGTATGGCGTATTGGAACATGAGTAGAAAGGAGCCAGGGTCTCAGGGTTCGGGGTTCAGGAAAAACGGGCTGATCCTCGATGCCGGATTGCGCCCCCGCATTACGCGGTGCCGTATTTGATTACCGGCTTATTAACCGGAGTCAAGCATCAAAGAAGACAGCATATGTCAGCGGTGCAGATGTTTCGGAGTTCAGGGGGACCGGATGCTGTTCGTTGGCCTGAACCCTGAACCCCGAATCCTGAACCCTCATTTATGCGCCAGGATCTTTGTCTTCTCCGTGATCTGCGGCGAATAGGTCTGCCAGGACCATTCCAGCGGATACCCCAGGTCGACGTAGGACTTCTGGGGGAAGGTGTACTTCAGGCGGATGACGGGGACCGCCACCACATCCTTCAGGATCTGGATCTGGGCCTCCTTCCACAGGGCTTCCTGCTTAGGGGCGTTGAGCTCCAGGCGGGCTCGTTCGATCAGCTGGTCGACCGAGTCAACCTGGCCGTCGCCGTTGGCGTCCATCAATCCGTAATGAGAAAAATTGGTGATGGGCTTCTTGCCTTTCTGGACAACGGAGTCGGAATGATAGAACTGCGTCAAAAAGACATCCTCGTTCGGCCGCCAGGAGGCGTAGTAGACGATGGGGCTCGCGTTCTCGCGGATCTTGCTGTGGAACGAAGCGTGGTCGACGACCTTGAGTTGCATGTCGATACCGGCTTTGCGCACCAGGGCCTGGATCGCCACCATCGGCTTCTGGTAGCTGCTGGACATCTCGCTGATGATCACCTCGGTCTTGAAGCCGTTGGGGAAGCCGGCTTCGGCGAGCAGTTTCTTGGCCATCTCGATATTGTTGTCAAAGACCAGGCCGGCTTTTACGGCTTCTTCCTTGGTCAGGGCGCCCAGGGCCGGGGGAGCCAGCGCCGGGGAATAGATCGGCACCGCCAGGCTCTTGCCCATGAAGTTGGCGATCACATCCCGCGAAAGCGCATAGGAGAAGGCCTTGCGGACGCGCAGGTCGTTAAAGGGCGGGATGCTCATGTTGAAATAGAGCATCTGGGTTTCGCACGGGCCGAAGGTCGGCACCTTCACCTCTTTGAACGTGGAGACCTTTTCGATCCACTTGTCTTCTTTCAATCCCTCGATGATGTGCAGCTCACCGGTCTGCAGCCCGAACTCGCGCGAGCTGACATCCGGCATGAAGCGCGCCGTGACTTTTTTCAGGACCGGAGCCCCGCGGAAGTATTTGGGGTTGGCGGCGAACACCACTTTCTGGCGCGGTTCGTAGGATTCGAACTTGAAGGGGCCGGTACCGACCGGATTGGTCTTGAACCAGTCCTCGCCCTTGCTCTCGATGGCTTTCTTGGAAACGATGAAGCCGCCCGCGTAGTTGGCGAACTTGGCCAGGAAAAGAGGGTCGGAAATCGGCTTGTCGATGGTAATCTTGACCGTGGCGGGGTCGACCGCGTCCACGCTGATCCCGCTGTAGTCGCCGGCGTAAGCGGAGGTGTCCTTGTTGGCGGCGCGTCTCAGCGAGAAAACGACGTCCTCCGAGGTCAGCTCATAGCCGTTGGGGCTCCCCGCGAAGGGATGGAAGAAAACCCCCTTGCGTAGCTTGAAGGTCCATGTCTTCTTGTCCGGCGACACGGTCCAGGACTCGGCGAGGTCCGGTTCCAGCTTGACCTGGTTGCCCGGCGGATAGCGTACCAGGGCGTTGAACATCATGTCGACGATGGCGCGGTCGGCGGTGGCCGCGGCGCGATGGGGGTCGAGGCTCTTGAGGTCGCCGGCATCGAAGGCGATGCTCAACGACTGGTCTTTGGCCGGATCGGCCGCGCCGGAAAAACCCGAGAGCAGCCCGATCACAAAAACGGACACCAACAGTACGTTCGCGAGTCTTTTCATGATGCTGACCTCCTTTGAACCGATTGGGTGGATTTCGTGGGCTGACAGGCCAACCAGCAGACGGCCCAACCCCACTTGCTACCTTAAGTTAAACAGCACGTCGTTTTCAAGATAGACCTTTTCCAGCTTCTCCTGATGCAGCTTCAGATCCGCGCCGCAGCGCGCGGCCAGCTCCACGACCAATAAGTTGATCAGGCAGGAGAGCGTTGTCGGGCTGCCGATCAACGGGATGTGCCGCGAGGGCGCGATGATCGATAGATCGGCGAAGGGGATCAGCGGGCACAGGGCGCCGTCCGTGATCACCAAGAGCGTCTGGCCGAGGCGTTTGGCGAGTTTGCCCAGCCGGATCAATTCGTTGGGGTAACGCGTCGTGGCGAAGATGACCACCAACGACTCCTCCGGGGCGATGGTGAGGAAGTCGATGCAGGTCGAATCGCTGCCGCGCAGGATGTGGACCTTGGTTCGGATCTTCGTCAGCGACCAGCCGAGGTAATACGCGAAGGTGTAGGACAGGCGGGAGCCGACGACGTAGACCGCGCTGCGGTCGCGCAGCAGTTCCACCGCGCGGTTCACCTTATCCAGGTCGAGGCTTTCGTGCAGTTGTTTGAGGTTGTCGATTTCGGAATAGACCACTCTGCGGAACCGCTCGGATTCGGGCGCCTTCATGTCGGTCAGGCCCACCCGGTCGATCAGCGTCAGCTCGGTGTCGATGATATCCCTCAGCTCCTGGAGGAAATCACCGTATCCTTTGTATCCCAACTGATTGACGAAGCGGATGACCGTCGCTTCGCTGACCCGCGCCGCCCGCGAAAGCTCCCGGGTTGTCATGAAGATCACCTTGCGCGGGTTGTTTAGGATGTAGTCCCCGATGAGGCGCGCCTTGGGGGTAAGGTCCATGCGGCTTGATGAAATCCTCTGCAGCAGCAGATTAGCGGCCATCGGCATGTCTCCGATGAAATAAATGCTACATATGATATGAATAGTCGTCAGGAGTTAAGGTTAGATATCGTACCTACAATCTTGCCTCAAGAGCTGTCAACTAAAATATTAAGGCTGGCTGCTATAAATGAATTCAAATAATTTAAGGTTGTTATTTATTTTGATGAAGGCATTCGGTTTCGGCTCCAGCAATAAACCCACGCCTGAACCCAACGAATAGAAATTTTTCCAGATTGTTACGATAAAATTTTTCTTGACAAATTTTATTTCATTAGAGAAATAAATATTTCATTATCTTTCCTGTCTTTGAACAGACCGACATTTCGATAAACAACCGAGAAGCGTAAGGTGAGCCCATGTTTCTCAAATTCAACCGGTTGTGGAAAGAATCCCCCCTCAAGTCCAGCTACGATGCCGTGATCATCGGCGGCGGCCTGCACGGCCTGGCGGCGGCATATTTTCTGGCCAGCCGACACAACATCCGTGACGTGGCCGTCATCGAAAAGAAATTCATCGGCTGCGGGGCGGCCGGCCGCAACACGGCCATCGTGCGCGCCAACCAGCGCACGCAGGAAAATATTCCGCTCTACAAGGAAGCCCTCGATCTCTGGCCGATCCTCACCCAGGAGCTCGACTTCAACCTGATGTTTTACAACTGCGGCAACCTGAACCTGGCCCACAGCGACGCGGCCATGAAAGCCTTCCGCATGAACGTTGCAACGGCTCAGTTTCACGGGGTCGACAGCCAGCTGGTCGACGCTAAGCAGTGCAAAGAACTTGTGCCGGCCCTGGACATCACCGACCGGCCGCGCTACCCCATCTTCGGCGGCATGTTCCACCCGCCGGGCGGCATCGTGCGCCACGATGCCGTGGTCTGGGGTCTTGCACGGGGCGCTTCAAAACTGGGGGTGCACATCCACCAGGGCACCGAAGTGACCGGAATCGGCGTCAAGCACGGCAAGGTCGTCCGGGTGGACACGGACAAGGGCCGCATCCAGACGACCCGGGTACTCAATGCGGCCGGCGCGTATTCGGCCGGGATCGCCTTCAAATGCCTGGGCCAGCGCCTGCCGATCAGCGTGCTTACCATCCAGGCCATGGTCACCCAGCCGCTCAAGCCACTGCTGCACCATGTCGTCTCCTCCGGCGCCTATCACGCCTATGCCAACCAGACCTTGAAAGGCGAGATCGCCACCGGCGCCCACATGGACCCCTGGCCCAACTACACCAACCAGAGCACGGCGCACTACATCAAGCACCAGGCCGAGGCGATCGGCGAGATGTTGCCCTGCCTGCGGGGGGTCAAGTTCATGCGCATCTGGGGCGGGCTTGCGGACATGACACCGGACATGGCGCCGATCATGGACGGCCATATACCGGTCGCGGGTTATTACATGGACTGCGGCTGGGGCTACTTCGGGTTCAAGTCCTCCACCGTGACCGGCAAGTACATGGCCCAGTACGTGGCGACCGGCGAATGCCCGGAGATCCTCAAGCCCTTTCGGCTGAAGCGCTTCGAGGAGCACCGGCTGATGGGCGAGACCGCGGCGCTGGTGGATTACACCGCCAACAATTGAAAAGGCTTCAGGGTTCAGAATTCAGAATTCAGGTATATTCACGACATGGCCTTTTCCCTGAACCCCGAACCTTGAACCCTGCCGTTCAAGTAGAGAATGAAATAAAAACTCTCCAACATCAGGAGACTCTAAAATGGCGTTTCTCATTAATTGCCCCTTATGCGGCCCGCGCGACGCTTACGAGTTCCGCTTCGGCGGCGAGGACAAGGGCCCGCGCCCGGACCCCGAATCGCTCAGCCCCGAGGCCTGGTGCGACTATGTGCACATGGCCGACTCCCGCTTCGGGGTTCAGAAGGAGTGGTGGTACCACCGCAGGGGCTGCGGGACCTGGTTC
>JALOPB010000433.1 GCA_025454115.1 Desulfobacterales bacterium
ACGGAGACATCATCGACGCGCCGGACCTGCCCGCCGGCATGCGCACGGAGTGCTTTCCGCAGGAAATCGGGCTGAACCGGACCCTGGATCAGGTCCAGGGCGATTACATCCGGCAGGTGCTGGCCCGGTCGGGCGGGAACAAGAGCCAGGCGGCCAACGTGCTCGGCATCGACCGCAAGACCCTGCGCGAGAAGATCAAGCGCTTCGGATTGAACGACTGAGTCGATGGGCGTGTTTAGCAACAGTCTAGAGGCTGGCTGCGATCGCGGCCGCCCCCAGTAGCGCCGCGCGGTCGTTTTTAATGATGTGCAGCGGGGTCATCTCCACGAGCGGCGACAGCCGGCCCTTGTGTAGATAGGCCGCCACCGTTCCGCCAGCCTGCAACTTCGCCGCCACCTTTGGAGGAATGCCGCCGCCCAAAAACACGCCGCCGGTGCTCAGATAGGTGAGCACCACGTCACCCGCCTGAGACCCGAGCACCCGCGCAAAAATGTCCAGCGCCATCGAGCAGATGGCATATCGACCGCTGAGGCCGTGTCCGCCGACGACCGCGGCCGGGTCGCGCGCGGCGGCGATTTCACCGCGCAGCGCCGCGGGCTCCTCGCCGTAGGACCGATCCCGCAGGAAGGAATGGATGTTCATGATCCCGGGGCCGCTCAGCACGCGCTCGATGCTGACGCGCTTGCGGAGTTTATGCTTCAGATAGTTCAGCAGCTCGAACTCGATTTCGTCCTTCGGTGCGAATTCCACGTGGCCGCCCTCGGAAGGAAACGGGTGGTGGCGGCCGTCGTTGCCGATAATCGAATACGCTTGCCCCAGTCCGGTTCCCGGCGCCAGAATCGCGAAGATACGGCGCTCGCGCTCCTCCCGGCCCGGATGCAGCGTGATCAGATCATCCGGTGCCAGCAGCGGCAGGGCCGCGGCCGTGGCGGTATGGTCGTTTACCAGCCGCACCTTCGGAATGCTCAACTTTTTTCCAAACGCGATTTCGTCGATGACCCACGGCAGGTTGGTGGCGCGGACCGAGCCCGCCAACACCGGCCCGGGGACGCCGATGCACGCCGCTTCCAACCGGTCGGCGACGGGATGGCGTGCGAGAAAATTTCGAACGATTTCCTCGAGCGTCGGGGCGCTGGCGCTCGGCAGCACGTCAACGCAAATCGGCTCGAGCGAGCGGCGATCCGTCTTGCCGCTCGTGTCGTGAAGAGCCAGTCGGGTTCGAGTCCCGCCGGCATCGGCTGTCAGAATGGTCATGATCCTTCGCTCTCTGTCGCAGGATCTGTTTAACATTCCGGACCGCCGGGATTCAAGCCTGCTTTTATATTGCCCGTTCCGTAAAAGGGTCAACCCGCAATGATTCATAGATCCTGGAATGCATTGCGGTAAATCGACCGGACATCCTCCTCGGTGAGATCCCGGGGATTCGGAAGGAATAAACGCGCCTGAGCCATCCCGCCTTGAACCAGTTTTGGCAGGTCTTCCTTGGCGACCCCGTAATCCGAGAGCCACGGTGATGCATTGACGGCTCTCATCAGATCAAAAACCGCTTCGACCGCCAAGTCGGCGGCTTCGCTCACTGAAAGACCTTCAACGGGTTGCCCCATGGCTTCGGCGATGTCGGCGAATTTCTGCAGGTTGCCGACTTTGTTGAAGTCCATAACATGAGGCAGCATGATCGCGTTCGAACGGCCGTGGGACATATGGTATTCGGTGCCGAGCACGTATGCCAGGCCATGAACGGCGCCGAGGCCGCCGCTGGCAAAGGCCAGGCCGGACAGATTCGCAGCCAGCAGCATATTGTAGCGGGCGGCCACATTACTCCCCTTGGCATAGGCCATGGGCAGATGGGCGGCGATCATACGGATGGATTGAAGCGCGAGGATCTCGGCATAAGGGGTCGTATTGACCGAAACATAGGTCTCGATGGCGTGAACCAATGCATCCATGCCCGTGTCGGCGGTTACTTTCGGCGGAACCGAGAGGGTCAGCATTGGGTCCAGGATCGCGAGGTCGGGCAGCAGGTGGTCACTGAACACCACCTTTTTGGTGTTGACGGCCTCGTCGGTCATGACCAAAACCCGGGTAGTTTCGCTGCCGGTTCCGGCAGTGGTCGGAATCAGGACTGAAGGAAGGCCGCGTTTGGGCACCATATCCATTCCGGCATACTCCAGGATCGAGCCTGGATTTGCGGCTAGAATTCCAGCTGCTTTGGCAGTGTCGAGGGAGCTGCCGCCGCCGATTCCCAGGATCAGATCAAAGCCGCCCTTGCGCACCTGCGCGGCGCACTCGTCGATGATCCGGGCCGGAGGCTCGGGCTGGACGCCGCTGAAGACCTCAAATACCAAGCCAGCGCTTTTAAGGGGTGCCAGGACCTTATCGATCAGCCCCGCCTGCAGCACGCCGGGGGTGGTTTTCATCTCTGACTCCTTATTGGCTTGAAATTCATTCCGATCTGAGCTGCAACCGCGTTGCGCCGGGTTCCGGCTTCATGGGTGCCCCTTGGCGGAGCAATCAATTGCTCTTGAATCAAGATGCTAATGCCGGGCGCTGATCCGGTTGAGCCGTTTCGCGATCGCCATACTCATACTGCCCATGATGCCCCTGGGCATAAAGATGATCATCAGCAGAAGGGAGACACCGAATATAATCTGCGAGAGACCCAGAAAAGAGGTCCCCAGGCTGATCCGGACGTATTCTTCGAGCGACACGATAATGGCGCTGCCAACGAACGGCCCCAGCACTGCAAACATGCCGCCCAAGATGGCCTTGAAGCAGACGGATAGGGATACGCCGACGCCGGCGATGGTATCCGGACTCACATAGGTCACATATTGGGCATAAAGAGAACCACCCAGCGCCGTGAGGGCGGCACTCAAGAGAGTGATCATCATTTTGTAGCGGATCACACTGACACCCAGCGATGCCGCTGCCATCTCAGACTCCTCGATCGCCGTCAGCGCCAGCCGGACCGGACTTTTATCGATCCGCCGCCAAATGTACATCGCGCCGATCAGCAGGATCAGCGCCATGAAATAGAAGACGCGCTTGTCTGCAAATTGCATGTCGGCCAGCCGGCCCGTGGACCGCAGCGTGTATCCGAGAGACCCGCCGGTAATTTCGCGCAAGGCCATGATGGCCAAAGCCGAGACCTCCGCCACGGCGAGCGTCACCAGTGCAAAATAGTCTCCGAGCAGTCCGAACCGAAAGCAGGTGTAACCCAAAACGGCGGCTACCCCTATGGCCACCGCCAGCCCGACGAATATGCCGATCCAGGGCGTCACGCCCCAGTAGTTGAACATCAGGGTCGGAAAATAGGCGCCGATACCCAGGAAAACACCATGGCCCAGAGAGACCATTCCGAATCTGGCCATGTACGCCCAGGCCGTGGCAACAAACGACCACAGCAGGATCAGCGTAACGATATGGGTCAGGTAGGATGATGAAATCACAAACGGCAAAATGATCAGAAGAATCAGCACCAGCATGGGCCCGTATAGCGAAAACTTGCTTTTCAGCTGCATCGTCAACTCTCAGTTCCGAAGAGTCCCTGCGGACGGATCATCATCATCCCGATGAACAGGACCAGCGCTAAAATGTCGGCAATTTCCTTGGAAGACAATACCGCCGTCACCGAGGTGGCAATTCCGATGATGAAGGCGCTGGCGAACCCTCCCAGAAGATTGCCCATCCCGCCGAAAACCACGATGACAAAGGCCATCAGGGTGAAACTGGCGCCGAAATGCGGGTGCACCGTGTAAATCGGTATGAAAAAGGCGGCGACGAGACCGGTCAGCGCACCACCGGTTGCCTGTGTCAAGTAGTAGATGACGTTTGGGTTAATGCCCACGCCTTTAGCCATTTCCAGGTCCTGAGCCACCGCGCGGATACCCAGCCCGAGATAGGTGCGGTTGAGAAAAAGGTAGAGAAGCCCGAGAGTTAAGATCGCGCCGATAAACGCTATGAGGAAAGAGCTCCGGATAAAAATTTCGCCGAACTGGATAATCGGCATGGTCAACGGGATCCCGCGGTAGTCGGCGCCCCAAATGACTTGGGCCAGGTTTTCCACCACGATGATGAGGCTGGCCAACGCCAGGAGTTGATTGAGGCGCGGGGCCTTCAGGAGCGGATTGATAATGACGAGTTGGATGAGAATCCCGATCAGTCCCATGGCCACGATGCCCATGGCCATGGATAGGAGCAACGGTATGTGCCATGCGGTATAAAAAAAGTAGATGAAATAGAATCCCAGCATCACAAACTGCCCGTAGGCCATGTGGATGATCTTGACCACGCCGAAAATCAGGTTGAGACCGAAGGCCAGGAGGGCCAGGACCCCGCCGAGGAGGATGCCGTTCAAAAACGCCATGATAATTTGTTCAACCATCGGTGCTCCGCTCAAATCCCCAGATAGGCTGTCTTGATATAGGGGTTTTTGTCAAAATCCTCGCTTCGTCCTTCGAACACCAATTTGCCGGATTCAATGAGATAGGCGTAATCCGCTACCTTAAGGGCTTTGTTGGCGTTCTGCTCGACCAACAGAACGGTGTAGCCTTCCTGCTTCATCGTCAAAATGAATTCAAAGACCATGTCGACCACCAGGGGCGCCAGCCCCAGGGAAGGTTCGTCGAGCATGATGAGTCTGGGCTGCGACATGAGGCTTCGGGCGATGGCCAGCATCTGGCGCTCACCGCCGCTCAGGGAGCCGGCGCGCTGACTTTTGCGATTGGATAGAACCGGGAAAAGCTCGAAAATCCGCTTCATCCATTGCTGGGCTTTGGCGCGGGCCGCTT
>JALOPB010000100.1 GCA_025454115.1 Desulfobacterales bacterium
GCTTCTGGAGGATCTCGTCAAGATCGGCACCACCGCGCCGTCCGGGACGAACAGCCAGAACTGGACCTTCACCATCCTGCCCACCCGCGCGGGGGTGCTGGCGTTCGGCCGCGCCGTCGGCGCGTTCTTCAGACGCCTGAACCGCATGGCCGAAAATCCACTACTGCGCCACGGACTGCGGCTGGTCGGCCGGCCGGAGCTTGCGGATTACTACCGGGACTACTACCGGAGCGTGGCCGAGGGCCTGGCGGATTGGGAGGAGCGCGGCCGCGATCGGCTCTTCCACGGGGCGACGGCCGCCATCCTGGTCGGCTCGGTCTCCGGCGGAAGCTGCCCCGCCGAAGACGCCCTGCTTGCGGCCCAGAACATCCTGCTCGGCGCGCACGCACTGGGTTTGGGCACCTGCCTGATCGGCTTCGCCGTCAGCGCCATGCAGCAAGATGCCCGGATTAAAGACCTGCTGAAGATCCCCCGGGAGGAGCGCGTGCACGCCGTCATCGCCGTCGGCCACCCGGCGGTGACTTACCAGCGGCTGACGGGGCGCCAGAAAACCGTGTGGAGAATCGTCGAGCCCTGAATCGGCTTCGACCGGTCGCCCGTCTTCAATTCCGTTTACTTCTTCTTTTGCTTCTGCTGGCCCACCCGAACCTTGGCCGCCTCGGCCTTGGCCTCCGGCTTTACATGCGTGGCCGATGCGCAGGCTCCAAGCCGCCACTTGGCCGCCGGAGTCGCCCATATGCGGCAGAAATCGCCTTCGATATTGTCGCAGCCGATGCATTCCTTCACGATAGGAGACTTCGTGAGCTGAACCGCCATAGTGCGCTTCCTTTCGTACCCGGTCAGTTGAAGATTGATGATAGGTTATTGGCCTGTTATTGTATTGAAATTTATGGGTTATTTCTGAAATATATGATTCCAGTTTCACGTTTTCAGATATTTGATAGCATTCCTTAAGCTCCGCATAACTGCTGAGAGGAATGAAAAGACCTGACTAAAGTGTCAGAGCTTGTACTGTGAATTAATATCTTCGAATAAAGATCTCAGCTCTCGGTCGCATGCCAACATTGTTTTCATGCCCTGAACGCTGTGGCTGACGGCGGAATAGGTGAGTCCAAAGTGTTTGCCGATTTCGGCGTTGCTGAAGACTCCGGCCATCCAGATCCAATAGATCAACAAATCCCGCTTTCCTTTTTCAACCCCCGACAGGCGGCGTCCCGCGAGCGAACGGCTCAGATCATATCCAAGACCCCATTATGAACCCGTGCCGAAAATCCTCCCAGAGATGTGCCTCCTCATCCGCATATCGTTGCACCTTCTGCCGATAGGCCTGCTTAGGGTTGGTCACCTTAAATTGGCTTAAAATCGGTTCGGTCGACAACCATTGCGGTGCCCTTCGGCCATATGCATAGGCCACATAACTGCTCCATGGATAATCGGCCAGGCGCTCCACCAGCCCCGCCCGCAGCGGATTGCGGTGGATATAGCAGGAGAGCTGGAGCATATAGGCGTCATTTTCAACCAGCATGCTCTTGAAGCGCCCCTGAAACAAATGACCGCTGCATCCGTGGCGATTGTTGAACCGCCGGGTGTACGTTCCGCTAAGCCAGTGCAGGGCTCGGGACAGATTGGCACGCTGAGTGCGCACCAGCAGATGATAATGGTTGCCCATCAGCACATAGGCAAAGGCCTCCAACTCAAACCGCTCGCAGCACTCCCCCAAGGTATCCAAAAATAGCACTCGATCAGCGTCGTCCACAAAAATCTCCCGGCGCTCGTTGCCCCGGGATAAAAGGTGATAACAGGCCCCCTCGTATTCGATCCGCCATGCCCTAGCCATGGTATTAGCCTATCTCGATTTCCGCACTGCGTCAATACTAATTCATATTTCAAGCTCTGACACCTTGCTTTGCTCGTTCACGGTAGCTTTGCGCGGTTTGTTCATGGAATCTCCATAATTGGCGGATTCGCAACAATTGGGCAGATGCCCCTCCTTCTCACGCGGTGAACCGGTTCAGCGGTACGCAGTCCTTAACCAGCCGAAGACCCGGTAGGTGTCGAGCAGCAACCGGGCGTTTAGCCTCGTTTTCCATCCGGCTTCGAGCTGATAGGTCGGGCGCTGGGTCAAGACGATGTGGTCTGCAATGAACCTGCTGTCAAATGTGCGCCGTGATGGCGTCTTGGAGGTTTTTGATGAAGCCGGTGTAGAAGTGGTCGGCGTCGGGCAGCACCTCGAAGATCGCCGCCGGGTTCCATTGATTCTTATAGGTCGATATCATGTGGGCCGGGGCGATCTCGTCCTGGCCGCCGGTGACGATCAGGTGCAGGGTCGGGATCGGGGCGGGTGGATCGAAGCTCATGAACGCTACGGGAGGGGATACCATCAGCATGCGTTGGAAGCCGGTGCTCAGGCCGGTATTGACCCAGGATCCGAAGGAATAGCCGGCGAGATCGATCGACGTCATTCCCCGATCGGTCATGAGCGCGAGGGCCGCGGCCACATCCTGGCGTTCGCCGGTGCCGTCGTCATAGCGGCCTCGGCTTTCGCCCACCCCTCGAAAATTGAAGCGCAGGGTGCTGAAGCCCTGGCGGCTATAAGCGCGTTGCAGAGCGGTGACCACCGGGTTGTCCATGTCGCCGCCGTAGAGCGGGTGCGGATGGGTGATGATCGCGGCGCGGGTGGAAGATGCGGTCGCGATCATCCCCTCGATGCGCAGTTTGCCGGAGGTGAAGAAAATCGGCTCTTCCATGCGGCTCTCAGCGCTCTTTCTGCAGGGCGGCGACGATGTCCCGGCCGAAGCTTTTACGCTGCCAGGTGCGCAGTTCGGGGATCTCGGCGAGATCTTCCGGCTTCGACGGCCGGCGGTCGGCGATGGCGGCCATGGCCGCCTTGGAGCAGATCAATGAGGGTTCGATTTTCAGCCGCCGGGCCTGGGTTTCGCGCCAGCGACGCAAGATCTGGATACGGTCTGACACCGCTGCGGGTACGGTTTTCTGCTTCTTGAACGGGTAGCGCGGCAGTTCGGCGGCGGGCAGGCGCAAGGCTTTCTGGATGGCGGCCAGGAGATCCTGACCGTGGCGCTCGATTTGGGAAGGACTCAGGGCGCCCGTTTTTTCCAGCGCGCCCGGATCGGATGGCCGGGCCTCGGCCAGCCGCAGCAGAGTATCGGTGTTGAAGACTTTGAACAAGGGACGGTCTTTGCGCAGGGCGATCTTGCGGCGCAGCTTCAGCAGCTGCTCGAGCACCGCCAGACTGCGGGGGTCCAGCCTGCCGGCGCCTTTACAGTTCATGAACAGGGGGCCGTCCGAACCGGCCGCCGGCCGCACCTTGCTCAACAGCCGGCACTCTTCTCCCAACCAGGCCAGGCGATCCCTGGCGACCAGTTCTGCTTCCAGCGCCTGCGCCAGCGGCAGCAGGTAGCACACATCGGTGGCCGCATAGGCCAGCATCTCCTTCGGCAGCGGCCGCCGGGACCAATCCTTGCGCTGGTATTTTTTATCCAACGTCACGCCGAAGAGCTGCTTGACGACGGACTCGAGGCTGGTTTCCTTATACCCGAGGAAGCGGCAGGCGCATTGGGTGTCGAAAAGGTTGCTGATGCGGATATCGAAGTCCCGATACAGGCAGCGCACATCGTAATCGGCGCCGTGGAACACTTTGCGGATGTCGGAGCTGCGAAACGCCGCTTTCAAGGGAGACAGGTCGGTGAGCGCGATGGTGTCGACGACCACGTTGCGGCGGCTGCTGGCTATTTGCAGCAGGCAGACTTTTTCCTGGAAATGATACATGGAATCGGCTTCCAGGTCGACGCCGAAGGCGGTTTCCGCTTCAAGCTCTGCAGCCAAGGATTGGAGATCCTCCGGAGCTGCAATCATGTCGTAACGAAGAGATCCCTCGGAAGGCATTTTTGTACTTGACCCGCTCGTTTCTTTTTCTTAAGGATCAGAATTCGTTAAGTTATTGCACCGGGTGGCCGGGGCGGTTGTGCCGTCCGGCGATTGGGTGTAACATGTCTAGATTACGCACAGGGGAAAATTCCATCAATGATTAGCATAACACTTCCGGATGGGAACATAAAGGCATTTGATCAGGCCCTTTCCGGCCTGGAACTGGCCGTTAGCATCTCCGAGGGCCTGGCGCGCAACTGCGTCGCCATGGAACTGGACCACCGCCTGGTCGATCTGGACACGCGCATCGAGCATGACGCGACCGTCCGTCTGGTCACCACCAAGGACCCCGAAGCGCTCGAGATCATGCGCCACAGCGCGGCCCATGTCATGGCCCAGGCCATCTTGCGCCTTTACAAGGGGGCCAAGCTGACCATCGGCCCGGTGGTCGAGGAAGGCTTCTACTACGACATCGACATGCCGCCGGTGTCCGAGGAGGACTTTCCGAAGATCGAAGCCGAGATCCAGAAGATCGTCAAGGCCAAGATCCCCATCCGCCGACGCGAGGTGACCAAGGCCGAGGCCCTGGAGGCCTACCGGGACGAACCCTACAAGCTGGAGATGATCCAGGACCTGACGGAAGGCACCATTTCGGTCTACGAACAGGGGGAGTTCGCCGACCTGTGCCGCGGGCCGCATGTGCCCCACACGGGCTTCGTCAAGGCCATCAAGCTGCTCAAGGTTTCCGGCGCCTACTGGCGCGCCGATCCGGCGCGCGCGCAGCTGCAGCGCATTTACGGCACGGCCTACTTCGACAAAAAGGAGCTGGAGGCCTACCTGCACTTTCTGGAGGAGGCCAAGCGCCGCAACCATCGCAAGATCGGCCTGGCCCTGGACCTGTTCAGCTTCCACGACGAGGCGCCGGGCATGCCCTTCTTCCATCCCAGGGGCATGGTCGTCTGGAACGCGCTTCTGGACTATTGGCGCAGCGAGCATCGTGCGGCCGGCTACGTGGAGACCAAGACGCCGATCATTCTCAACCGGGCGCTCTGGGAACGCTCCGGCCATTGGGCGAACTACCGCGAGAACATGTACACGACCTCCATCGACGAAACCGAATACGCCATCAAGCCCATGAATTGCCCCGGCGGGATGCTGCTCTACAATCGCAAGCCGCATTCCTACCGCGACCTGCCCCTGCGGGCCTCCGAAATCGGCCTGGTCCACCGCCACGAACTGTCCGGGGTGCTTTCCGGACTGTTCCGGGTGCGGGCCTTCCATCAGGACGATGCCCATATTTTCATGACGCCGGATCAGATCGAGCAGGAGATCCTGGGCGTGCTACGGCTGGTGGAGCGGATTTACGGCACCTTCGGCCTGGGCTTTCATCTGGAGCTCTCAACACGGCCGAAGAAGTCCATCGGCACGGATGAGCAGTGGGAGCTGGCCACCGGCGGCCTGAAATCGGCGTTGAATGCATACGGCCAGGATTACAAGCTCAATGAGGGCGACGGGGCTTTCTACGGGCCGAAAATCGATGTGCACATCAAGGATGCGCTGAACCGGACCTGGCAGTGCGGCACCATTCAGCTCGATATGTCGCTGCCCGAACGCTTCAACCTGCATTTCGTCGACAGAGACAATGAGCGCAAGCGGCCGATCATGATCCACCGTGTGATCTACGGTTCCATCGAACGATTTCTGGGGATCCTCGTCGAGCATTTCGCCGGGCGGTTCCCGCTGTGGATGGCTCCGGTTCAGGGCATCCTGCTGCCCATGAACGACGATCTGGCAGCCTACGCCGAGGAGGTCCGGATGCATTTCGAGGCTGCCGGCCTGCGCATCGAGGTGGACAGCCGCACCGAGAGCCTGAATCGCAAGGTGCGCGAGGCCCAGCTGAACCAGGTTCCGCTGACGCTGACCATCGGGCCGAAGGAAAAAGAGAGCGGGACACTGGCCGTGCGCACGCTCGACGGCAAGGTCGCTTACGGGATTGCGCAGGAACGTTTCGTCGATGCCGTGCGCGACCATGTGCAGCGCCGTGCATTGGCGTTCGAAGGATTCGGCGCGGAGGGCGTTAAATGAAAGCCAAGGCGGCGCACACCTTCCTGAAGCCGCCGGCCAACGCCGGGGTTTCGACCAGCCGGATCGCTTTCTGCGACCTGCGCTGCGACTGCGCGGACTTCGCCCAGACCGCTGCGCTCGACGGCAGCTGCCGCACCTTTATGTCGATCTGGTGCCGCAAGTTGCGGCGGCACGTCACCAAGAACGCCCCCTGCGAGGCGCGCTACGGCCGCCGCCGTCCGACGACGGGGTTTTGAAGGTGGAATTGGGAAGGGGGAAGGGGGAATTGGGAAGGTGGAATTGGGAAGGCGGAAGGTCGAAAACTATAAAAGGCAAGACAGCCGCTCCAACCTTTCGCACTTCCCCCTTCCCCCTTCCGCCTTCCGATTTCCGCCTTCCACCCTCCACCTTTTCCTTTATTACTGGCTGCCATTGATCGCTTACAGCGGTCTCATCGTATTCCAATCACACTATCCTGCGCCCGAGTCGATTCCGCGTCTGCCGTATTTCGACAAGCTGCTGCATATCGGCGGGTATAGCCTTTTGGGTCTGTTGTTTTGCCGGGCCTACCGGTCGCGCTGGCCAATTGCATCCGGCCGGTCACTGGCTCGCTTAGCGGTTCTGTCGGCGGCGCTCTTCGGTCTGAGCGACGAGATCCATCAGTCCTTCGTTCCGTTTCGAACGGCGGATGCATGGGATGTTCTGGCCGACGCTCTCGGCGCCGCCCTCGGCGTCGGATTCTACTTTGCGCTGCTTTCGTTCTCTGACCCTCGTCCGGCTTCGACGCGCATTGACAAAGAGGATGCATTCGGATAGAAAATCGTCGGTAGATCATCCGATCCGGCTTGAAAATAGCCTTTCGGATAAACGCCATCAAATCTATCCTCTAACATGCATCACATTCCGAAGGACCTATGACCACTCCAACCGAACCGATCATCATCAACGGCAACCGTTTCAGCTTTGAACCGGGCGAGACCATCTTAGAGGTGGCGCGCCGCAACGGCATCGACATCCCGACGCTCTGCCATCTCAAGGGGGCGTCCCCCACCGGAGCCTGCCGCGTATGTGTGGTCGAAATTCAGGGCGCCCGCTCGTTGGCGGCCTCCTGCGCCATGCCGGCAGCAGCCAAGATGGTGGTTCAGACCGAATCCCCCAAGGTGGTCGCTGCGCGCCGCATGGTGATACAGTTGCTGCTGGCTTCAGGGAACCACAACTGCGCCGTGCGCGGCTCGGACGGCCGCAACTGGACGGATTTTCAGATGGCCGTCCAACGCGCCGACAGCAGCCAGGAACTCTGCCCGGTGTGGGGGGACTGCCGGCTTCAGGATCTGGCCTACCGCTACCAGGTCAACGGCGAGCGCTTCGCGCCGACCCCGGTGCGGTACCCCATCGAGGAGGTCAATCCCTTCATCGTGCGGGATTTTTCGCGATGCATCCAATGCGGCCGCTGCGTTCAGGCTTGCAATGAGGTCCAGGTCAATCAGGCGATTCATTATGGCTACCGCGGCGCCCGAAGCAAGATCGTTGCCGCGGGCGACCGCGCCTACCGTGATTCCGACTGCGTCTTCTGCGGGGAGTGCGTTCAGGTGTGCCCGGTGGGCGCCTTGGTCGAAAAGGATGTGCGTTACAAGGTGCGGCCGTGGGAGCGGCGCAGCGTGCGCACCACCTGTTCCTACTGCGGAGTCGGATGCCAGATGGACCTGCATGTCAAGGACAACCGGGTGGTGCAGGTGACCGGAGCGGAAGAGACGGCACCGAATTACGGAAGCCTTTGTGTCAAGGGCCGGTTCGGGTTTGACTTCGTCGGCTCCCCCGAGCGCCTGAAGAAGCCCCTGATCCGCGCCAACGGCGCCTTCCGGGAAGCTTCCTGGGACGAGGCGCTTGATCTGGTCGCCCGCCGCCTCGGCGAGATCAAGGCCGGCTCCGGCCCGGACAGCATCGGGGTATTGACATCGGCGCGCATGACCAACGAGGAAAACTACGTTGCCCAGAAATTTGCACGGGCGGTTCTCCAAACCAACAGCATCGACCACTGCGCCCGTCTCTGACATTCCTCCACCGTGGCCGGTCTGGCCGCAGCGTTTGGAAGCGGGGCGATGACCAACACCATCGCTGACATCGAGCAGGCGGACGTGATTCTGATCACCGGATCCAACACCAGCGAAAACCATCCGGTCATATCCAGCTTCGTCAAGCGTGCCGTGCATCTGAAAGGCAAGCAGCTGATCGTGGTCGATCCCCGGCGGATCACCATGACGCGTTACGCCCGCAAGTGGCTGCGGCCGAACCTCGGTACCGATGTGGCCTGGATCAACGGATTGATGCATGTGATCATCAGCGAGGGCTTGCATGACCAGGCGTTCGTAGACGCCCGCACCACGGGGTTCGAGGCCTTGCGCAAAACGGTGGAAACCTACACGCCCGACTACGTCGAAGCTATTACCGGCATCCGCGCCGTCGACCTGGTCGAGGCCGCCCGCATGTATGCCGGCGCGGAGCGGGCAAGCATCCTCTATTGCATGGGCATCACCCAGCACACCACGGGCACCGACAACGTCAAATCGCTCGCCAACCTGGCCATGCTGTGCGGTCATATCGGCCAGCCGGGCACCGGGGTGAACCCGCTGCGTGGCCAGAACAACGTGCAGGGCGCCTGCGACATGGGGGGACTGCCGGATGTCTTTTCCGGCTATCAGAAAGTGACGGACGAAGCCGCCCGCGAGCGGATGGCAGCGGCCTGGAAGGTGGACCGTCTGCCGGCCATGGCCGGTCTCAAAGTCACCCAGATGCTGCCGGCGGCCCACGACGGCAAGCTCAAGGCCATGTACATCATCGGCGAGAATCCGATCGTGTCCGATGCCGACCTGAACCATGCCGAACAAAGCCTGCGCAAATTGGACTTTCTCGTGGTTCAGGACATTTTTCTAACGGAGACCGCCCAGCTGGCGGACGTGGTGTTGCCTTCGGCATGCTTTGCCGAAAAGGATGGAACCTTCTCCAACACCGAACGCCGCGTTCAACGAGTGCGCAAGGCGGTCGAACCGCCAGGGGAGGCGCTCGAAGACTGGAAGATCATCAGCGGCGTGGCCACACGCATGGGCTACCCCATGTCCTACACGGACAGCCGTCAGATCATGGACGAACTGCGCAGCGTGACCCCGTCCTATGCCGGAATCAGCTATGAACGAATCGACCAGCAGGGCATCCACTGGCCCTGTCCCAACGAAGAGCATCCGGGAACACCGATCCTGCACCGGGAGCAGTTCACCATCGGCAAGGGGGTCTTCAACGCCATCGACTACCGTCCGCCCGCGGAGACGGTCGACCGCGACTATCCGTTGTATCTGACCACCGGCCGCCTGCTTCACCAATACCATACCGGCACCATGACCATGAAGACCGACGGGCTGAACGAGATCGCTCCCGAATGCTTCGTCGAGATATCGCCGCAGGATGCACGGGAGCTTGCCGTTCAGGACGGCACGCTGGTGCGCATCGCCTCCCGCCGCGGCCGCATCCAGGCGCGGCTCAGGATTTCGCCCAAGGCCGTCCAGGGAACGGTGTTCCTGCCCTTCCATTACGCCCAGGCCGCCGCCAACCGGCTGACGAACGCAGCCCTGGATCCGATTTGCGGGATTCCGGAATTCAAGGTCTGCGCGGTCAAGTTGGAGAAGGCGGCCTAGAGGCAACGGGCAGAGAGCATAGGGTTAAAAACGAACAAAAAAAGCAGAGCCGGATTCCGGCTCTGCTTTTTTTGTTTTTACTCTTTGCTCTATGCTCTTTGCCGGCGTTTACTCGTCGGCTTCTTTCGTTTCCGGGATCAGCAGTTCCGCCAGGTCGGGGCCCAGGTAGGTGCGTTCGTTCGGACCGAGGATTCCCATGGCCAGGCAGATGATGGTCCACAGGTGGACCGTGTGGTAGCCGCCGTTGTAATGCTCGCTCAGGTCATGCACCTGGGCGTGGCAGTTGTGGCAGGGGGTGATGGCATAGGTAGCGCCGGTC
>JALOPB010000434.1 GCA_025454115.1 Desulfobacterales bacterium
GCTGCTCAAGGAGTAGATAATGGAGCCGGCATCGACGAAACCAACCGCCATTGCTCCCAAATTGTTAGCGGGGCTGATGCTCGTCGACGGGTTGGGACCGCCGTTTCCGCCGGCGAATACAACGGCTATCCCGGCGGCGTTGAGCGCATCGATGTCCGCCTGAAATTCGTTGTCACACACGCCGGGCAGGGATTCGAATCCCCAGGACCCGTTCACAACATCCGGAGCGTCGTCGGTGGCCGGGTTGCCGTCCGGGTCGAGAAACCACTGAAACAGGAGATGGATGACGCTCAGGAAGGTGGTTCCGCTGTCGTCGAACATCCGGACCGCAATCCACTTCGCGGCCGGAGCTGCGCCAATAGTCCTCCCGCTCGCATCCCCGCCGACCATGATTCCAAGCACGGAGGTCCCATGGCCGTCGTCGTCAAAGGGAAATGAGGAAGCCTCATAAGGATCAAACCAGCTGTTGGTCCCGCCGCGCCAGCGCCCGGCCAAGTCCGGGTGATGGACATCGGCGCCGGTGTCCATGAGCCCGACGACGGCTCCCTGGCCGAAGTAGCCCCCCGGCGGTGATTGCCACAGTCCGGGTGCGTTAATCTGGGTCAGGTTAAATTCCGGGGATGCGAAGCTTTGCAATAATACGTCGCTCTTGTGGATGGTTCGATCGAGCTGTACGCTCTGGACATCGGGGCGTTCGGACAGTTCCTGGATCAGCGCCGGCCGGGCCTTCAGGGCCAGTCCGTTGATGGCCCAAAGGTTTCTGGCGCCTTTGACCCCTCGCTGTTTGATCAGTTCGTTAACCTCCCGCTGGCCGCGCTCGGCTGCGGCCATCATGTCCCTTAACATGAGCGATCTGCGCAGCGGCCGGGGCAAAACCTTGAGTGATTCGATATCCGCACGTTGGGAGAATTTCACGATGACCCGAATCTCCTCTTCCGGTTCGAGGCGCTGCAATGCAACCCGAAGCTCCGGAGTCTGGACGCCAGCGTACAGAACACCGGCAACGGCCGGGAAAAGAAGGGATGCCGCGCAGACGATGAGAAGATCAAGCAAGAAGCGCCTATGCTTGGTGTTCATGAGATGACTCGAAATAATTCCATCGGTTATCGTTAATGGTTGGCGGTGCGCCTTCCGCGATGAATTCTGCATGGAAGCCTCTTTACAGGCAAGCGAGGTCGGAATTTATCGGTTACGGATTTCCTGATGCAGCCGGTTTTGGTGCAGCCGGCTTTTCCGCTCGAATCGGCGTCACTGCAGAGTTGTTGACGATGACATTGCTCTTCTTGAAGTCGCCAATGACTATCGTTACCAGGCTGTTCTCTTTGACGAAGCCACCCGGGTTTGCAAACAGCGTAAAATAGACTCGGCCCGCCTCCGGCTTGAGAGTCGTCTGGCGCATCGACCCGGCCTTGGTGACCGGTACCGCCAGTGTCTTGCCGCTTTTCTGGTCGACCAGATAGCTCTTCTTGTTTTTATCAAGAACCGGTTTGGCCTTCTCTGGATCGAAAACCTGAAAGCGCAAGTCCAACATTTGGCCTGCAGCGGTCGGCCGAAGACTGATGATGCGAATCCCAAAAACTTGCTCAGGATCCGAAAGCTCCTGAGTCGGCGGCAGGCGCTCTCCATCGCCGGCTGCCCAGCAAGAGCCCAATGGGCAAGACCCGATTATCAGCAGTGCGGCGAAAAAAAAGGGAAGAATCGGAACACTGACGCTTGATCCCGCAGCAGCCATTTCCTCCTCCGTAGCGTTCACGCCAGAATCAGTTGATTGATGGCGAAGTCGTCATAGTGATCTGCGCTGATATGCAGCGGGACTCGGTCCAGATGATTCGAAGCTGCTGCGCTCATGCAGCGGCTTCGTTGAGCATCGACAAACTCGCATCGGTGAGACGCGCGGTCACTCCAGCAGAGTTGAAATGAAACATCCGCCACCACCGCCGCCTCCGCCGCCACCCCCGCCCTGCACGGAGGTCGCGGTTGTCGGGGGAGCCGGCAAGCCGGGAATCACCTGCCCTGTAGGGGTTCCACCGCCGTTGGCGGAGCCGAGGCTCACGTACCCTCTGCGGTCGAATAGGGACATCATGGTGCCGCCGGTTTCCGGAGTTATCATCACATCCATGGTCTTACCCGCCAGCAGGGTCAGCGCATCCCGCTGCAACGTGGGATACGGACCCAGGTTTCCGTCCTCGGCCAGTACGGTCATGGAGGAGCCCAGCAGCAGTGGAACGCGGGTAAGAAGGCCGGCATTCAGAAACCGCACGAGAACACGGCTACCCACGGCGATGGTCGGCACCACCCCTGTCATGGTGTATTCCGCCTGCCCGTTGACGAGGAAATACTTCGGGGCATAGTCCACCGTGCTGGTCATGGCCAAACCGGGGCCGTAGGTTCCGCCGGCCACGGCAGCATGCAGCGCTGGGTCGATCTCGCTAAGGAACAAGATGGCCTCGTTGTCATGTGTGATTCCGGTGTAAGCCTGTCCGGTGGCAGCTTCTTTTTTTACACCGCCGAAGAGTCCCATCTGGACCTGCACCGCTGCATGGGATCCACTTTGGTAAAGGTAGGTTCCCGGGCGAAAGTTGGTCCAGGTGTAGGTCGCCTCC
>JALOPB010000435.1 GCA_025454115.1 Desulfobacterales bacterium
GGATTTCAGCTTGTCCACGAAATCGGCGCCCGGATCGATGCCGACCACGTCCATGAACACCTGCTCCTTCGGCAGGTTCTCGACCAGCCGGTCGTGAATCGCGTGGGCGAAGCCCGCCGCATCGTCCCGGCGGTAGCTGATGAAAACCTTGCGTTTCGTCATCTTGCACCTTCCTGAGAAGCCGGTTCAACCATTGAATAATGCCGGCCACCGCCGTCAGCCGGCTTTACCCGTAGGCGAGACGGCTGTTTCAACTCCACCCCTTTTACGAAGCACCGCCACATCATAAATTTCGTATTTCGTGGGGACCTCAAGCAGCGCCTCTATTTTGGCCTCGTTGGCGGCCCTCTTGTCACTGTTCTGCCAGTTGACCCACGCCTCGATCGTTTGCCATGTCGAGACGACCGTGATGCTGCGCGAATCAAAGTGATTGATCAACGTCTCGCCGGAAATGTAGCCCGGCTCATTCTTGGCCATGTTGCGGAACCGCTCCAACATGGCGACCGCTTCTTCGACATGACCTGCCTTTATATGGCGCTTGATGAATACCTTTATTGTCATAAAGCCTCCTCGGCCCGCCAACGGCTATCGACGCGGCTCGCTCGCGCACCCGCCGGGAACCGTACCGGGAAGAAAGGGTTCCCCCTCGTAGCTGGCTTCACGCTTTCGCTGAGCGAAAAAGCCCAAGGCTATTTGCGCGAGGCATAGTATGAAGTACAGAGGCTGCAGCATCACCTAAAATCCGATCTCCCAGACTTCAACCGGAGTATCCCAAAACCGTGCCAAAAATTTTTAACATAATAACAATTTATTAGATCGGCCGTTGTAATTAATAGAACGAAATTGTGTTGCGAATTTACACGTCATGTTGTACGCTTGACCACCATGCAGAAAACCATGCAGAAAATAAATAACATGAATGTCCTGACTCGGATGGCCTCCCGACTGGCGGCCGCCGACGGACACGAAGAGCGCGACAAAATCCTGCTCCAGACCTTCCAGGAGGCGGTCGGCGGCGATGCGGTGGGATTGCTGAGGAAGGAGGGCAAGGCGCTGAACCTCGTCGCCTGCCGGGGCCTGAGCCCGGATGCCCTCAACCGCCGCTTCCAGCTGGGGGAGCACCCGCGGCTGGACGTGATCTGCCATTCGAAGGAAGCCGTCGTCTTTCCCTCCGATTGCAGCATGCCCGACCCCTACGACGGCCTGATCGGGAGCGATGGATCAGCCGCCGCCCGGGTGCACTCCTGCATGGGGCTGCCGTTGGTCGTGAACCGCCGGCTGATCGGGGCCATGACCGCGGACGCCCTCGCGGCCGATGTTTTCGATCGGCTGGATCTGCCGCTCATCCAGGCCCTCTCGGTCTTTGCCGCCGCGGAAATGCACACCACCCGGCTGATCGAGGCGCTCGAAGCCAAGACCGAGAAGATGTGCCAGGTCTCGCGCCACCTGGTGCAGGATGCGCGGCGGCTGAAGGGCGGCGAACTGATCGGCACCAGCGCGGTGGTGCGTCGGCTGCGCCGGGAGATCGAGCTGATCGCCCGTTCGGATTTCGGCGTGCTGATCACGGGCGAGACCGGGGCCGGCAAGGAGGTTGTGGCGCGCGCCATTCATGCGGCCTCCAAACGGCGCGATCATCCCATGCTTTGTCTGAACTGCGCGACGCTGCCGCAATCCCTGGTCGAAAGCGAGCTCTTCGGTCACGTGCGCGGGGCCTTCACCGGAGCAGTCGCCGAGCGCGCCGGCAAGCTGGAGCTGGCCGATGAAGCCACCTTGTTCCTGGATGAAATCGGCGAGCTGCCCCTGGACATCCAGCCGCGGCTGCTGCGCTTTCTCCAGAGCGGCGAGGTGCAGCGGGTCGGTGCCAACCATACCCGGGCACTGAACGTCCGGCTGCTCGCCGCCACCAACCGCGACCTGCCTGCTGAGGTGCAAAAGGAGCGTTTCCGGGCCGACCTCTTCCACCGCCTCAACGTCTACCCCATCCACGTGCCGCCGCTGCGGGAGCATGCGGAGGACGTTCCGCTCATCGCCGGTCGGTTCTCGGAGGTGGTGCGGAGGCAGCTCGGGGTGGGCGCGGTCCGGTTCCGGTCGGACACCTTCAGCGCCATGCAGTCCTACGCGTGGCCGGGCAACGTCCGCGAACTTGAAAATGTGATCGCGCGCGCCGTGCTGAGGGCGTCCGCCGAGCACCCCGATGAGGGGCTGGTCGTGGTGGCCCCGCAGCACCTCGGCGTCGACCTCTCCCTGCCGGCCGGTTCAAACGAGCATAAAACGAAGGCCGGGGGGCAAGCCGCTCCCTCGAAACCTTTGAGGACGGCCCTGGAGGACTTTCAGCGCGATCTGATTCTGGGCGCAGTGGATGACTGCGGCGGCAACTGGGCGGCGGCGGCCCGGCATCTCGGGGTGAACCGCAGCAACCTGCACAAGTTGGCCAAAAGACTATGTATCAAAAATTAGCCACGGCTTATCGAGTAATGTAGGACAGCACATCGTTCATGAGGCGGTTGATTCCGCAATAGGTATCATCGGGGACCGCTCTCAGGGCCTGTTCGCTTTGAATGTATTCGCCGGGGACCAGCTCATCGCGGCAGTGGAACTGCAGACCGATCACATTTCTCCCGATTTGAAACGCCTGGTTCTTACAGCCGTCACTGCTTGCGAGATGGACCGCGCCGGGCGGCAGATCGAATGTTTCACCATGCCAGTGGAAAACGGTCGCCTGGGGAGGAAAACGGAATGCGTCCGGATCCGTGGATACCGCCTGGACCGGAAACCAGCCGATCTCCTTGTGGGCATTGGCGAACACGCGGGCACCCAGAGCGCTCGCGATCATCTGTGCGCCCAGGCATACGCCTAAAACCGCCGCCCCACTCTCCACGGCTCCTCTGATAAACGCCTTCTCTTGCTTCAGCCAGGGATACTCCCGCTCATCGTTCACGCTCATGGGGCCGCCCATCGCGATCACGAGATCGATGGAACGAGGGGCCGGAAGCACCGCAGGCTGATAAAATCGGCTATATCGCACAACAGCGCCCTGCTCGGACAACCACCTCTCGATGCTTCCAAGCCCTTCAAAGGGCACATGCTGAAGAACCTGAACGTCCATATCGTCGGCTTGCTTTCTCGATTCGGCTATTCCGCCCGGCGCGCGGTCCGAGTGGGTGTCGATGCCATACCGTCCCCGCATCCGCTGCAAAAGCTCGATTCATAGAATATGTCTTTACCGTATCCCGTGAAGGGTTTCAATATCCAACGCAATTGGAAAAATCATCTTGAAACCGGACTGAATCAGGAATAGATA
>JALOPB010000436.1 GCA_025454115.1 Desulfobacterales bacterium
CAGGTCTTTGAATCGCAGCGGCTTGGGAATGTGTGCGATGACACGGCGGATGCTGTCGCAGTTGACATATAAATAGCCGTCGATGACCGCCAGGCCCGGCTCGACCGGCGAAATGCCGGCCAGGCGACTGATGCGCGACAGGTCGAATCTCGGAGCGTGTCTGAGCATCACTTCGGCCATGAAGGGTTCGAGCCGGTCCGCCCACAGGTCATCGGCGATTTTGCGGGTCCATGCGCCCGCGGGCGGCAGGGTCTCGGCCGGTGTCAGGGTGGTGATCGGGCGGACCTGAAGCAGCCAGAGCGTTTTGCTTTGATCAATCGCCCATTCCACGTCGAGCGCTTGGCCGCCGTAGGAATCCTCCAGCCGCCCCATGAGCCCGGCGATATTGCGCCACGGGGTCGTGCGGGACAGCCGCAAATAAGCGGGCGGCCGGTTTTCGACGGACACCCGGCCGGAGCGGTCAACCCTCACCCGGCAGGGAGAGCGCCGGCCGTTGACCAGGTTTTCGGCATGGCCCCTGACGGCTTCGATGACTTTTTCGTGGCAGTCGGGATGAAGCGGATCGCGGCTGAAGGCCACGCCGGCGACCGACGCGTCCACCATGCGCTGGACGATAACGGCCAGCAAAGGCGTTTCGGCATCGGTGCCCTGCACATTCAGCGCCCGGAGGTAGCTGCGCACGGTTTCGGACCGAGCGCTTTCCCAGCATTCCTCGATCCGGTGCAAAAGCTCGTGCTCGCTTTTCACCTCGAGAAAACTTCGGTATTGGCCGGCGAAGCTTTGTCCGGCCAGGTCCTCAAGCGTTGCCGAGGAGCGGATGGAGAGTCCTATCGGAATCTGCAACCGGCGGGCGACCTCGATCACCTCCTCGCGCAGACCGTCGGGCCACTGTTCGGTGGCGAGAAAATGAGCATGGGCCTTGGTGTCGATGGCTACGGCTTCCGGGACGTCGAATCCCTCGCGTGCCGCTCGGGCCAAGGCAGCGAATTTGCGCCCGACGATTTGGGGGTCCAGCGCCTGCGAATCTTCAAATCCAACGATAAAACCCATTCGGCCTCCGCTCTTGGGAATGGACCAGCGTGCCAATCTGGCAGGTGCTCATTTTACGCGGGTTAGGCGATGGTTAATTCTTGGTTTCGCACACGGCAGGAGCATCGTTTTCTCACGCGCGGCTCATCAACCCATAACCTTCAACAGATAGCGTCGCTTGCACAAACCGGCCGCCCCGAAACGGCTCCTAGCCAACCGGGGCCTTCTAACGAAAGGAAGGATCCATGACCAGTCCCTGCCGCACCTGTTCCCTGGGTAATTCCGACAAGAACAATTCTACCTGCTTGAAATGCAGCAAGCGGATCGTCTACGTTTCCACGTTGGGCCGTGATTTGTGCTTTGCCTCCTCCCGGTCGGATCTGGAGTCAGCCGCGCCGAGATTTTCCTTGATGTCACGACAGGCGCATTTCCTAACGGCAAGCCCTGAGATTTTCTATGAGTGAAGAGCAGTGACGCAGCAGAAGACGGCCGGCCAAAGTCCCGGCCCAGTTTCGGGTTAATAAAATGTTAGTCCAATCCTAACATGGTTCTAACAATCGACCCATACTTTTGCATGCAGTAAATTCTGTCCTGCTGGGAATCGGGATATTCAATGCCTCCTGCATATCTATTGATCACGCTACTAGGGCTCTCCGCGGCCGCCTATTACTTCGGCCGGCGCAAGGCCTTCGCCCTGGCCGGCCGTGCAGAAGCGGCGGTCAAACTGCACTCCCGGCCGACCTATCACGGCGCGCTGACAGCCCTCTGGTGCGCCATCCCGGCCTTGCTCATTTTCGGATGCTGGTTGGCTTTTGAGACCGAGATCATCACTCACCTGGTGGTAAGAGATCTGCCCGAATCCATCCGCAGCCTTCCCCCGGATCGGCTGAACCTGGTCGTCAACGATATCCGCAACCTCGAGAGCGGCATCTTCGGTGCTAAAGCCGCCGACCCTGCCATGCAGGCCGCTGCCGACCATTACCGCAGCCTGCGCGCCATCAGCCACAACGCACTGGCCGTGGCCACGATCGCCCTGATGGCCGGAGCGGCCATGCTCGTGCGCAGCCGGATTGCCGTCGGCCTGCGGGCGCGCAACCAGGTGGAGGCGATTCTAACCGTGCTGCTCGTGGCCTGCTCCACCATTGCCATCTTTACGACGATCGGCATCATTCTCTCCGTGCTCTACGAAGCCATCCGGTTTTTCAAAGTGATTCCGATCACCCAATTCCTGTTCGGTCTGGACTGGAGCCCTCAGATGGCCATCCGTGCGGACCAGGTGGGATCCTCGGGCGCTTTCGGGGCCGTTCCGGTCTTTCTCGGCACGATCCTGATTTCGGCCATCGCCATGGTGGTGGCGGTTCCGATCGGCTTGATGTCCGCCATCTATCTGTCCGAATACGCCGGAAAACGCCTGCGGGCCGCCGCAAAGCCGCTGATCGAGGTGCTGGCCGGGATCCCGACGGTGGTCTACGGGTTTTTCGCGGCGCTGACGGTGGCGCCCGTCATCCGCGACTGGGGCAGCCGGCTCGGCCTGGACGTCGCCTCGGAGAGCGCGCCTCGCTGTCCGACGATTTCATCAACGCCGTGCCGCAGTCGCTGCGCGACGGAGCTTACAGCCTGGGGGCCACCCGGTCGGAGACCATCCGCCAGGTGATCGTGCCGGCCGCCATTCCGGGGATTATCGGCGGGGTGCTGCTGGCCGTGTCGCGGGCCATCGGCGAGACCATGATCGTGGTCATGGCCGCAGGGCTTTCGGCCAACCTGACCGTCAACCCGCTCAAAGCCGTGACCACGGTGACCGTTCAAATCGTGACCCTGCTGGTCGGGGATCAGGAATTCGACAGCCCCAAGACGTTGGCTGCTTTCGCACTGGGACTGGTCCTGTTCCTCGTGACGCTGTGCCTCAACATCATTGCTTTGTATGTGGTCAGGAAATATCGCGAACAGTATGAATAACACGACAGAGCCTTCGTCCGCCCCGGTATCCCCACGGACGATCGATATCGTTAACCGCAGCCTCAAGCGCCGTTATCGCGCCGAACGGCGGTTTCGTTTTTACGGACTGGCCGCGATCGTGATGAGCCTGATGTTCCTGGCGCTGCTTTTCGTCAGCATCGTCGCCAGGGGCTATTCAGCCTTCTGGCAGACGTCCATCCGGTTGCCCGTCTTTTTCGACCCGGCGGTGCTCCAGCAGGATGCCCTGGTGAATGCGGACTATGCCGCCCTCGTGCGCGAAGCGCTTTTCAAGAAGTTTCCGCAGGTGGACGGACGACAGGATAAGCGTCAGTTGACGGCGCTGATGAGCAGCGGCAGCGTCTACCAGTTGCGCGACATGGTGTTGAAGGACCCCGACCTGGTGGGCCGCAGCGTAGAGGCCTGGCTGCCGGCTGACGACGACATCGACATGCTCATCAAGGGCCATTTCCGGCGCGACCTGCCCGAATCCGAGCGGCGCGTGTCGGACAAGCAGATCGCCTGGATCGAGCAGCTCGAATCCGAGGGGCGCCTGGAACGGCACTTCAACACCACGTTTCTCAGCGCCGGCGACTCGCGTGAACCGGAACTGGCCGGCATCTGGGGTGCGGTTTCCGGGTCGTTTTTCACCCTGTTGATCACCCTGGGCCTGTCGTTTCCGATCGGGGTGGCTGCCGCCGTTTACCTGGAGGAGTTCGCCAAGAAGAACCGTTGGACCGACCTGATCGAAGTCAACATCAACAACCTGGCTGCGGTGCCCTCCATCGTGTTCGGGCTGCTGGGGCTCGCCGTTTTCCTGAATTTTTTCGGGCTGCCGCGCTCGGCCCCGCTGGTCGGCGGCCTGGTCCTGACTTTGATGACCCTGCCCACGATCATCATCGCCAGCCGCTCAGCCTTGAAGGCCGTGCCGCCGTCCATCCGCGAAGCGGCTCTGGGCGTGGGCGCCTCCAAGATGCAGATGGTGGTGCACCACGTGTTGCCGCTGGCCCTGCCGGGCATGCTGACGGGCACCATCATCGGGATGGCGCGGGCGCTGGGTGAGAGCGCTCCGCTCTTGATGATCGGCATGGTGGCGTTCATCGTGGATATCCCCAAAGGCTTCACCGATCCGTCCACCGTATTGCCGGTTCAGATCTACCTGTGGTCGGACAGCCCGGAGCGGGCGTTCGTCGAACGGACCTCGGCAGCCATCATGGTGCTGCTGGCGTTTCTGGTGGTGATGAACGCCGGTGCCATCATCCTGCGCAAAAAATTCGAACGCCG
>JALOPB010000101.1 GCA_025454115.1 Desulfobacterales bacterium
CAGCGGCATCTCCACCGTTTCCATCAACGGCATCAGGCCGACCTCCTCCAGACGGCGTGCGAGCCGCTCGTAGGCCAGCAGGGTGACATCGGCATCCTCACAGGCATAGGGCACGGCTTCTTCCAAGGGCACCTCGGCGAAGGTGGCAGCGCCCTTGCGCTTCCCGACCAGTTCCTCGAAGCGGATGGTTCGGTGATCGAGGTAATCCAACGCGATCTGGTCCAGGTTGTGGGCGCGCTTGGAGGGATCCAACAGGTAGGACGCGAGCATGGTGTCGAACGCTACGCCTTGCAGGTTCACGCCGTGCCGGGCCAGAACCACCCAGTCGTATTTGATGTTCTGGCCGATTTTACGGGCTCCCGGGTCCTCTAAAATCGGCCGCAACTGGTCCAAAACAAAAGATCGATCGAGCTGCTGTGGAACGCCGAGGTAGCGGTGACCACAGGGGATGTAGACGGCCCGATCGGCCTCGGTGGCGAACGAAAGGCCGACCAACTGGGCGCGCATGGGGTCCTGCGAGGTCGTTTCGGTGTCGATCGCGAAACGCCCGGCCGATCGCAACTGCTCCAGCAGCGCCGCCAGCCCGGCCGCTTCGAGGATCGGCCGGTAGTCTTTGGAACGGCGCGCCCCGGCATGCGGCAACGCCTGCTGCAACTGACGGAATTCCAATGTTCGAAACAAACCGGAAAGCAGCTGGGCGTCAGGGGCTTGCACCTGAAGGGCTTGCGTCTCCAGACCAAGCGGCGCATCCGTGCGGATGGTCGCCAGTTCGCGGCTCAGAAAGGCCTGCTCTTTGAATTGGTTAAGGTTTTCCTGCTGTTTCTTGCGCGCCAGGGTGTCCAGCTTCGCATAAAGGTCCTCCAGGCTGCCGAAGGTTCGAATGAGTTCAAGGGCTGTTTTCGGGCCGATCCCCGGAACGCCAGGGATGTTGTCCACCGCATCCCCGGACAGCCCCATGACATCCACGACCTGCCGCGGTTCGATTCCCATGGTTTGCCGCACCCGGATCAGATCGGTCGTTGTGTCCTTCATCGGATCCCAGAGGCTGGCCTGCTCGCTGACCAGTTGAATGAAATCCTTGTCGCCGGTGACCATCACCACCGACCACCCCTGCATTTCCAGGTTCCGGCAGAGCGTACCGATCAGATCGTCAGCTTCATAACCGGCCATTTCGATAACGGGCAACCGGTAGGCGGCAACGATCTGTTTGATGTAGGGAATCTGGACGGCCATATCTTCCGGCATCGGCGGACGATTCGCCTTGTAGTCATGATAGAGTCCGTGCCGGAAGGTCGGGCCCGGACTATCGAAAAACATGGCTGCATAATCCGGCCGGCGCTCGTCCATGAGCTTGATCAGCATGCGGGTGAAGCCGAATACCGCGTTGGTCGGAAGCCCCTGGGAGTTAGCCAGTCCCTGAATGGCATGATAGGCGCGGTGGATATAGGCGGAACCATCGATGAGAAAAGCCGTCTGGTTTGGCTGCATTCGATCAAACCCTCGCAGGCTGAGTAATTGTATCCGACGCCGAACGCCCCGCGCCATCTAAACAGGCCGCCGTCGTTTCTGCTGATGGAGTGGTATTTTGAAGCCGCGGCACGGTTGACACCGCATAACCAGTGATTTAAAATCCACTGCGATACAAACGCATCGACAGCGTGGAGGGTTATACCACCCCCGGCATGGCTGAGCAACCAGGAGGATAAAGATGAAAATCGGGCGAGTCCTCAATGCGGACGAGGATGTCAAGGCCCTTCTTTTGAAGGCAAAGACCATTGCGATCGTCGGCCTGAGCCCCAAGCCCGACCGCGATTCCTACCAGGTGGCCGCCTACCTTCAGCAGCACGGCTACCGCGTACTGCCCGTACGTCCGGCCCAGACGGAAATCCTGGGCGAAAAAGCCCATGCATCCCTGGACGACATCCCCGGTCCGGTGGATATCATCGATGTCTTTCGCAGCTCGGATCAAGTGCTGCCGCACGCCCGCGAGGCCCTGCGCTTGAAGCCGAACGTATTCTGGATGCAGGAGGGAATCGAAAACCGCGAAGCGGCGGCGCTGCTGACCGCCGCCGGCATCGATGTGGTGATGAACCGCTGCATCAAGCATGACCATGCCCGCCTCGGCTTATAATTCACCTTATCGGATGAAGCACCGGCGCGGCCGCGCGGTCACCTGCCACTGCTGCCGAGAGGTTTTTCTCTTTTGCTGGTCCTGCCGGTGCGGATTCCGGATCTGCCAGGCCTGCATGCAACAAAATCTGTGGGGTATGTCCTGTAACGGCATCACCTGGGAATGCCCCGACTGCGGCGGCCAGAACGGCTTCGGCAATCAGTGATCGCCGCGTCGCTCACCGGCGAAGAGCATTGCCGTCGCTCTCGCAAAAAAACTTTTTTGAATCGTGGAAGCACCGGAGCCGGGCCTGAAGCTTCGGCTTCCGATCGGGTATGAGCCATGCACTACGAAGGTACGATCATCCGCCCCCCCAGCGAAGCCAATAGCATTTTGTTGCAGATCACCGTCGGGTGTTCACGCAACTCGTGCACGTTCTGCGGCACCTATTCCGGCGAGCGCTTCCGGATCAAATCCGACGCCGTCATCATGGATGACATCGCCTTTGCAGCGGCTCACTGCCGTCGCCAACGGCGGGTGTTCCTGTGCGACGGCGATGCGCTGATCGTCCCGCAGGCGCGGCTGATCCGGATTCTGGAAGTCATCCGCAGCGAACTGCCTTGGGTCACTCGGGTGGGGGCCTACGCCAACGCCAAAAGCCTTAAACGTAAAGGCATTGATGAATTGAAAGAACTTCGTCGATTGGGACTGGGCATCGTTTATATGGGCCTTGAGACCGGAGACGACGAAACCCTGCAAGGCATCCACAAAGGGGCGGACTCGGCTGAAATGATCGCCATGGGCCGCAAAGCCCGCGAAGCGGGTTTCAAGCTGTCGATCACCATACTGCTCGGAATCGCCGGCCGTGACCGCTCGCAACTCCATGCCCGAGAAACCGGTCGCGTGTTGACCGCCATCGACCCGGACTACGTGGGTGCGCTCAGCTTGATGCTTATCCCCGGCACGCCATTGTACAGAGATTGGCAAGCAGGCGTTTTCACCTTGATTACGCCGGTGGAGATGCTCGCGGAGCTGCGCACCATGCTGGCCGAAACCAACCTGTCCCAAGGGCTTTTTCATGCCAACCACGCTTCCAATTACCTGCCGATCAAAGCCCGGATGCCGAAGGACAAGACGGCCATCCTGGAATTGATCGACCGTGCCCTGGCCGGTGAGCTCTCTCTCAAACCAGAATTCATGCGGGCTCTGTAACCGGGTGCGCAGAATCGCAACCATCTCGGCCGCTCACGGCGTCGAAAGGAAAAACCATGGATTTCAAACTGCTGCTGACCACCTTTGGTTTGGTGTTCCTGGCTGAACTTGGGGATAAAACCCAGTTGGCCACTTTTTGTTTTTCCGCGGACTGCGACAACCGGCTGTCGGTTTTTCTGGGCTCTGCAGGCGCGCTGGTGTTGAGTTCGCTCATCGCCGTGCTGCTGGGGGCTGGCCTCAGCCGCTTCATTTCTCCAACCGCGATCAAAGTCGGCGCCGGCATTTTTTTCGTCCTGGTGGGGGGCTGGACCCTCTACGCCGCCCTGCGGTCCTGAAACGGGGGAAAGCACGATGCGGCATATGCCCAATTGCTGTGAGCGGCTGATGGCCGCCCTGCTGGCGGTGCTGGTTACGGCCGCGCTCCTCGACCTGCCGGCCACCGCGGCACCGGCGCTCGATTTTTCGGCGCTGATTGCGGCCGCCCGCATCAAAGGGCCGCTGCATTACTGCGGAGAGCCCGTACCCCTGGACGACCCGGATGTGCGCGAACGCCTGGAGCGTGAAATGCTTGCCGTGTTAGCCGATCCGCATCAAGTGATTATCTGGATCAAACGCTCCCGACAGATCCTGGCGCCCATCGAAACGGCGCTGCGGACGCACGGGCTACCGCAGGATCTCAAATATGTCGCCGTAGCCGAAAGCTCTCTGCGGCCACATGCCGGATCCCCCAAGGGAGCCATGGGGTACTGGCAGTTCATTGAGCCCACCGGCCGCAAATATGGCCTTCAGGTGGATTCCGAGAAAGATGAACGCCGCAGCCTGTTCGCCTCTACCGAGGCGGCCATCGTCTATTTGAAAGAGCTGCGGCAGATGTTCGGCTCGTGGACCCTGGCCGTCGCCGCCTACAACATGGGCGAAAACGGCCTGCGCAGGGACATCAGCCAGCAAAACACGCAAGACTATTACCGCCTTTACCTGCCCCTGGAGACCCAGCGATACATCCTCCGGATTCTCACCGTCAAACTGGTTCTGGAAAATCCCGAAAAATATGGATTCCGTCTGGAGCCGGATGACATCTACCCGCCGGTGCCGTTCGAGCGGATCGCTCTGGAAATCACCCGCGAAACACCCATCCTGGCCATTGCGCAGGCGGCGAACACCCATGTCAAGATGATCAAGGACCTCAATCCGGAAATCCGCGGGTTCCGTCTGGCCCCCGGCCAGCACTATCTGTTGATTCCCAGGAGTGCGGGCACCGGGTTCCATGATCGCCTGTTGCAACTGATAGCCCAGGCGGAGGCGCAGGAACGCGAAGTCACCTATCTGGTCAGGGAGGGAGACACGCTTTCAGAGATCGCCGCACGGCATGGGGTGAACATCTCGGATGTGCGATCGTGGAACCGTCTGGATCCGAAGAAGCCGATTCAGCCCGGAATGCGCCTGGTCCTGAGGGTCAAGGCGGAAGCTGCCGGTTCTACACGCCCCTGATAGGGACAGCGTTCATGGCTGGACGGCATGCGTCAGGCCCCTTTGATCGGTATCCCGATTTTGCGTTTTTCCTGAATCGGGTGGGGCCGATAGAGGATGGCGGTGTGCCCAATCATGCCGGCCCGGCAGCTGTCGGTGCGCTGCTCGATTTCGGCCAGGCACTCCGCCTTCAGCCGGCGGTCCTTGAAATCGACGAATTTGATCTTAATGAGCTCATGGGAGTTGAGCGCCTCTTCGATGGAATCCACCAAAGATGCGCTGACTCCCTTCTGTCCGACCAACACCACTGGCTTAAGGCTGTGCGCCAAGCCCCGCAGGTACTTCGCTTGAAAACTGGTCAGCGGTTGCATGAGCCACCACCTAACATGGATGATTGGGCCGATTATAAATCAGCGAATAGCGATGACCCTCATAACAGGGTTTCTTAACACTTTTTTCATCGAGTTCAAAGGCCATCGACCGACAATAGGAGCCGAGCATGCAGAAGATGAACTACCCTCAGGAATCCGCAACGTTTCAGATTCAAGCCTACCGCAAACCCAAGGATCTCCGCTCCCTGCGAGTGGAAAACGTGTCCTTCACCGGTAGCCCCCGCAAACATCCCTATGACACGGAAAGGATCATCCTGGTCGCCGACCCTTACAGCACCAACACGTTTTACTTCGAGTTCGAGAAGAGCGATATCGCTTGCGTGGAGGAACTTCCCAATGTGGTGGACATGGAGGGCAGCACGTTGACCATGATCCGGATCTGGGTGAAGAAGGGCAGCGTCGCCGTCCGCTGCACACCGTTCATCACCGGCGACACCCGTGCGATCGAATGATGTTCCCGGCAGCGCGGCGGTTGATGGGGGCTAAAAGCGGATGTTCAGCTGAAAGGAAACGTCCTCCACCGAGGTACTACGCCTTCCAAGATCTTCGTTCGCCTTTAAATCCGGATAGAAGGCTTGGGTTCCCCAGAGCGAAAAACGGAGTGAATCGGACAGGTGATAGTGCAGCCCGAGTGCAAAATCCATGTTCTGCCAATCCGGTGAAATCCCCAGAGGCCGTTCGAAAAAGTCCTCCTGGTTTTTGGCATGGGCAGCCATGAACACGGCAACCCTCGAAGAGGGAAAGATCATCCAGGTTTCCAGGCCGAGTTTTTGATAGTCGCGTTCGCGATTCTTCTCTGATTTATCGTCTTCCAGTTGGGTAACGGACGGTATCAACTTGATCCATTCCAGCGGAGATAGGATGGCGGCAAGTTTGAAACCGCTGTCGGTCTCGGATGGATCGGCCGGTTGAATTGAGGCCGATGAATCGGGATCCGGCGGCGCGTCGTGTGCCTCAATCGCATTTAAAAAGAATCCGCTCAGCAGGAACTCAAGGGAGTCGTTGATTTGGATGCCTGCTTCCAGAAAACTGAACCGTTCAGCGGAATCTCCACCACTCAGAGAGAAGTTGAAGGAATCCTGCACCAGCGCTTTCGTCAGATCCGTTTCTTCATCGTGCTCATCCAGCAAATCGAGTCCGCGGGCACGCTTCGAAAACATATACCGCGACTTCCAGTAGCCGTCGTCCAGGCGCGAAATGGTAACCCCCTCCGAGCGGGAGGCATGGAGGAAATGCCCGCCGGCTAAATACATGCCGACATGGTTGACGGATTTGCGCCCAGGGCCGAAAAACAGTAGGTCGCCGGTCTTCAACTCGTCTTTGTCGACCGACTCGAGACTACCCAACCGGCTCTGTTCGCCTGAACTGCGGGGAAGGTTGATGCCGAATACTTCGGAGTATACCTGCTTGATCAGACCCGAGCAGTCAAATCCGCTTTGGCCTTCGCCTCCGAAGCGGTACCGCCATCCAAAAAATTTGGTGATTTCATTTTCCAGACTCTCCGGCAGCGCCGACGAGATCTCTGAAGTAATGGCCTCCGCCCTGGTTTTAGTCGTAGTCGAAACTAGGGGTTTTGCGGTTGCACTCGTTTTTTTATCAGTTCGGGTCGCGCTTTTGGTTTTTGCCGCAACCGCGGACTTCGGTTTCGGTTTGGTCTTAGCGGAGCCGGGTTTGACGACGGCACAGGAGGAAGTGGCGCGTTCGGCCGCCTGTTGCCGCGCAGCCAGAGATTCTGAAGCGAAGCCGTGCAAAAACAGAAAGCAGGATACCATAATCAGGCTCCCGCTCCTGAAAAGCTCATTCCATTTACTGCGACGATGTTCGTACGGCGATGCGTTGTGTGGATGATGCAATTTTCCAGACCTCGGTGATCGTCCCGAACTTTTTTCGGCGCTTGCCTTGCGCCCAATTCCTCCCAAACAGCTTTCTATGGAAACGAACCTTCGGCTTCTCTGTCTGTAGAAGCGATCCCTCTGCAACCACCAACGAATCCTTAAATCCTTTTCGCAATCGATAACTGGGTGGTTGACAGGAGTCGTCTTTTTAGTCTGGCAGCGCATTCAGTGTCAAGTTTTTTTTATAAAAAGAATTTTTGGAGCTCTAAAGCCCAAAGCAAAACAAATGCCAAAAGCGATTTAAACACCATCCCGGGCGAAAACCAATGCTTGCTGATAATTAGCTCATCGCAGCGCAATCTCTCCGAATTACCTGTCTGAAATTCAACTAACTTTTTTTTATCCTTTTGATATGTATTCAGACAATAATGAACCGTATATGGAACTGGATTTATGCCAAATTTATATGTCGGGTCAGAATAATTCGCTTGACTTCAATAAAGTTATTTTGTAGCTGCTTAATAGCTAATCAAAGCATAGCCAAACTAAATAGGCGTAAATCGTAAAGGAGGCCGTCCATGAAATGCAGATCGATTTGCAGTTGTTTGATCATAATCACCGCGGTGGCGAGTCTGCTGGTTTCCGGCCCGGCCGGAGCGGCTGAACCGATCGTCATCGGTGTGCCGACGTCGCTCGGATTTCTCGAAGGCAAGGAATCCCACAAAGTCGTGCAGATGGCGGTCAGCGAAATCAACGCCAAGGGCGGCGTAACCGTGGGCGGACAGAAAAGGCTCCTGGAGGTGTCCTCCATGGACATCCGCGACGCCGCTCCCGGAGTGCCCGTGCCGGAAGCCCTGCTCGGCATCGAGAAAAACATCCTTGAAAAGAAACCGGTCGGCATCGTGGTAGGGCCCTTTCGCTCCGAAGCGCTCGTAGCCGGCATGGATCTGATCTCGAAATACAAGACCCCCATGATCGGGACCATCGCCATGACCCCGGCCTCAGAGGCCAAGGTCAAAGAGGACCCCGAAAAATACAAATACGTTTTCCGCAATTGCCTGAACGCGGTTTATTTGGTCAAATATCTGGCCGGAACCATGGCGGCCATCAACAAAGAGTTCGGGTTCACCAAGGTCTATATCATGCACCAGGATGTCGCCTGGGCCAGAGCCACGGCGGACGGAGTTAAGAAAAGCTATTTTGAGAAAGCCGGCTGGGAGGTTTTGGAGCAGGAAGCCTATCCGACCGGCACATCGGATTTTTCTTCCGCCCTGATGAAGGCCCGCACCAAGGGCGCCCAGGTGATCATGCCGATTTTCGACATGCCCCAGAGCGGCATTCTGGTAAAGCAGTGGAAATCCATGGGAGTGCCGGCACTCATGGCCGGTTTCATTTCACCGCTGGCGGGCACGGATGCCTGGAAAAGCTTCGATGCGAAAATCGGAGGCGCCATCAACTGCGTTTTTGAAATGGGCAGCGCTATCGCCAGCGATAAACTCCCCAAGTCGGTCGAATTCTACAACAAGTATAAAAAGATTTACGGCAAAGAACTGCAGGCCGGCCACGGTCCGGCGCCGGCTTACGAATCCGTCTACATTCTGGCGGAGGCCATCGAGCGCGCCGGTACCCTCGACCCCGATGCGATCGTCGCCCAACTGAAGAAGACCGACCGAACGGGGATCATGGGCCGCATCCGTTTCGATGAGGGCAACCAGGTCATCTACGGATTTGATCCCAAGGAAACAGCGGTCGCCGCGGTCTTTCAATGGACCGACGACGGCAAACGCCGGATCGTCTTTCCGGAGTCCCTGGCGGATTCCAAGATCCAGCTGCCCAAAGG
>JALOPB010000102.1 GCA_025454115.1 Desulfobacterales bacterium
ACGGAACTCGCATCAGCCTGACCCTTCAGCACAATCTGCAGGACGAGGAGGAAAAAATCGGCAACGCGGTCAAGATGACTCTTCACAATCGGCTGGAGGAGGATTCCCGCTGCTTCAGAGAAAATCGGATGGAGCAGCGCGAAGCACTTCGGCAGCGGCGCGTGCCGGCCGGCGGGTCCAGCGAGACGGATTGGGATCGGTTCGTTCCGAGGTGAAGACGGCCCGGCAGGAGGTGAAGACGCGACGCTGGAAAATCATCGCATGGGACGGTGTCCGCGTCGCGGTCCCCGGAGACTGGGAGCCGGCGCGGATCGGGCGGCGGTACCTGCTGCTCCAGTCCGATCCGGGAGCGGTGATGGAAATCAAATGGGCGGCGGTGAAGGGCCGGTTCTCCGGGCGACGCCAACTGCGCCAGCTGCGCCGACAGGTGAGGCGAAAAGGGGCCATTTTTCGCGAAACGGCGCTGCCCGAGACATGGCGAACCTCGGTCGTCGGGTTTGAGGCCGATAGTTTCCAATGGGATGCCGGCAGCGAGCGAGCGACAGGGCTTTTGCTTCGCTGTGCGACCTGCCGTACCGTGAGCTTGATTCAATTCATAGAGCGGCCGGGAAGCCCGCCCCTCACCGGGGATGCCGCTCGGTTGCTGGCATCATTCCGGGACCATCGCAACGATGGGCGAATCGCGTGGGCGCTTTATGACATCGTTGCGGTTCTGCCGGACCACTTCGTTATGAAGCGCCATCGCTTTGAGGCCGGACGATTCGTTTTGCAGTTCGAGGGAGGCGGCCGCCGGCTGACGCTCTACCGCTGGGCGCCCGCCGAGGTATTGCTCCAGGACCGGACACTTGCCGATTTTGCAAAGACTTCCGCCGGTGAAACCGAGTGGGTCTTTCGATCCTCCAAGGTCCACGGCCATCCAGCCGTCGACGGCGATCATCCAATGCCGATCGGGCTCCTGGGTCGTCTGCGGACCGGGCTGGGAATAGCCGGATTCCGCCGACTGCGCCTGTGGCGCGTGTCTGAGTCCAACCGAATTCTCGGCATCCAATTGGAAGGCCGCCGACCGATTGAGGAAGCTGAAATCCAGGCTGTGAGCGACGGTTATGGGATGGTTGACAAAAGACCCTTCGGCATCGACCTTGAGCCGCCGTGAGGCGCTTACCTGCATTCCGGTAAAAAACCGGCATGTGCGGGAGCAGCGCCAGGAGAACGGCGATGTCGTGGTAGTTTACCCGATGACGGTGCGGCCCTGGATGGAAACCCTGGCGCGGTGGCTGGGCGCCGGCGCGGCTCCGCCACGGACGGCGAAATTACAGCTGGACCGGCTGGGGTCCGCCGTCTGGGCCATGCTGGACGGTCAAACCTCCCTGCAGGGGATTGCGGCCGCGTTTTCGGAGACTCACCGGTTGGAGCGCAAAGAAGCCGAAGTTGCAGTGACCCAGTTTATCCGCGAATTGGGCCGGCGCGGGTTGATCGGATTGAGACAGGCGGGGCGTTAGGCCGCGGCGAAGCCGTCCGACGATCCGCACCGAAGAGCGACGCCCGCCGGTCAAAAGGCCTTAAAGGCGTCGTCCAGGCTGGGGACGATCGGGAGGAAGGAATCAAAGCCCGCAATCTCGAAGACTTCCTTGACGTAATCCTGCATCGAGCAGAGCATGATCTTGCCATCCTGTCGTTTCAAGGTCTTGGTGGCCTTCAGGATGACGCGCAACCCGGCGCTGGATATGTAGTCGAGTTCCTTGAAGTCGATGATCACGTTCTTGGTGCCATCGGAGATAGCGTCCAAAAGCCTCTTTTCAAAAGACTGAGATGTGTTGGAATCCAGCCGTCCCTGAAGTTTAAACGTGCTGACCCCGCTATGTTTGACTTCGACGATGTCCATGCGAATCCTCCCGTTTCACTTTCAACCACCGAACCGTTCAGCTTTTTTCAATGCATTTCCTGAGTGTTAGAACATTCGTTCCGGCGCGACGTTCGTATATGACTTCATCCATGAGATTTTTGACCAAATGAATCCCCAGCCCGCCCACCTTGCATTCGTCCAGCGTGCAGGGCATTTCCGGAGGGATGCGGTCGACCGGGTTGAAGGCCATGCCGTCGTCTTCCAATACCACGGTCAACACGTTGTGGTCCGCAGAGATATGCACCCGGATGAGATGCTCGGACCGGTCCTGAAATCCGTAAGAGATGATGTTGGTGAAGAGCTCATCCAGCGCCAGGTTCATCTCAAATAAGCATTTTCGCGACAGGTTCAACCTCCGGCCGACGCTCTCCATTTTGTCGCAGAGGGTCGCCAGCTCGGACAGATTGTTTCGCAGCTCGAACGAAACCGAACCTGTCGTGTTCATGCCCATTGCGTCCTTGGCGGCACGATCCGCGGAATGTTCAAAGCAGGCTGACCCCCAATTTCGACGTGCATCCCCCACAGGCCTCGGTCATGCCCTCCAGGAAGCGCTCCTCCCAGTCGTTGATAGCAGCGACCACGGCTCTGAAAATTCGGTGCCGCTGCTCCGGGAACTGATCCAGCGTTTTGGCGAACTTGTCCCGGCCCAGAACGAGGCAGATCGTTTCCTGCAGCGCCCTCAACGAATACAATCGGCGGGTTGGACCGATCAAGGTCAGGCCACCGACAAATTCGCCCGCTCCCAATGTGCGGACCGGCAAACTTGCGCCCTCCACGGTTCGCTCCAACAGGACCTCGCCGGAGATGATACACAGCGCCTCGCCGTCCTCTTCGCCCTGTTGGAACAGAAAGCTCCCTTCCTTGAATTTTTCCCGAGTGCAAAGATAGGCGAAAATTTTTAGCGATTCAAGGGGAAGTCCGGAAAAAAAATAAGTTTGGCGCAGAATGTCCAGGTTCTCCTGGTATTCGCACGATGGCGTCGGGCTACTTTCGTCCAACGAGCTCATACAAAGCTCCTTTCCGGGCGATCAACTCATCGTAGCTGCCCATTTCGACGAGCTTTCCAGCTTTCATGACGGCAATGCGGTCGAACTTACGGATAATGTCCAGGCGGTGAACGACGGCGACCAAGGTGCTCTTGCGTTTCCAGCGGGTCTCGAGCAGGTTCTGGATCCGCGCCTGGGAGGTATTGTCCAAGGCCGAGGTCGCCTCGTCCATGATCAACAGCCGCGGCGATTTCAGGAAGACGCGCGCGATGGCCAACTTCTGGCGCTGGCCGCCCGAGAGGTTTTCGCCTTTGCCGCCGACATTGTAATGCATGCCGATTTCCACGATGGTCTCCAGCAGGTCCCTTTCGATCAACACCTGGATGATGTTCTGGGTGATGACCTCCTGAGCCTGGGGCGTCGTGGTCTTGGCTTTTCCGAAAAAGATGTTGTTCAGGATGGTTTGTGAGAAAATGTAATCGTTCTTGCTGTAGAATGCGAAAATCCCGGGCAGGTCATGGGAGACGCGCTCCCGGAACGTGTTGCGGGCCTCGAGCAGAAGCTGCTGCATATCGCTCGGCAGCGCCGCCATCTTGTGGAGGCCCGGCGTGAAGCGCAGGGCCAGATTGAGTAGGCGGTGGCGGTCCTCCGCCTCCAGATGGTCCAGCCCGCGGCGGCGGAGATGTTCCGCCACCGCTTTGTAGGCCGGCAGCTCTTCGGCGTTCATGGGGCTTTGTTCGAAGAAGACCGCCTCCGGCGGAAGGTTGCCTAAGATGTCCACCGTTTGCCGTGTGAGTCGGGCCCCGAGGTTGAGCAACAGCGGGTGCAAGCCCGACTGCTCCATGAACGTCAGAAAGTAATCGTTGCGGGACAGTTCGGCATGGGCGAAATCGGTGCGGTTGGCGGCTCCGAACGTCAGGTTCTCGGCGATGCTGGAGTGGAAGAGGTAAAGATTCTCGTCGAAGAATTCGACGTAGTCGGCCAGTTTTTCGCCATGCTTCTCCTGGAATTTCCGTCGGATGCGGATGATGTCCTTCACCAGATCTGCATGCATTTCCGCCGTGAGCAGCGTGTTTAATCCGAAACGCAGCACATCCACAAAAAGACCGGTCTGGTGCAGGACGGCGATGATGTCGTCCAGCGAGGGGCGGCGGCCGTCATCGCCGGCCACGGCGTCGCAGGCATACAGCAGGTTTTCCGCAATGGAGCCCTCGAAAATGAAGGGGCTTTGAGCCACGATGCCGACGTTGGCGGCCAGATCCTGCTTGGTCAGCTGTGAAACCTCCTGCCCGCCGAGAAGGACGCTGCCGGCGCTGTATTTGTTGAGCTGGCCGATGCAAAGCGCGAGTGTGCTCTTGCCGCTGCCCGAGAACCCTACCAGGGCCAGATGCTCGCCGGGCTCCAGGCACAGGTTGATATCGTCGAGCAGGCGGATCCCGCCGTCGGTGAAGAACGAAAGGCTCTTGACTTCCAGGCGCGGCTCCAGATCGAAGGCGGGCCGGTCGGTGGGGGCCAGGGGGTAATCCCGCTCGACGTCGAAGAACTCCATGGTGCGGTCATAGGTCACGCGGCCGTCCTGGTAGACTTGATAGAATTCAATCAGCTCCTTCCACGGATCGTAGAGTTTTTCCTGCGCCGAAAGGAAGGCCACCAGAGACCCCAGCTCCAGCTGGCCCTTGATGGTCAAGTAGCCACCGAGGATGAACACCAGAAAGGGTCCGAGGCTGGTGAAAAAATTGTTCGTGGATTTGACGGCAAACCGATAAAGGCTCCAGACCACCCGGACCTTGCGCAGCTGTTCCACCAGCCGATTGAACTTGCCGGTTTCGATCCGGTAGGCCCCGTTGCCGTGGATTTCGTGGACGCCGCTGATGGATTCGGCGATCCGGCCCGCAAACGTGCGCGAAAGGTCGACCCGCTGCTGGTTGGCCGAATTGGCACGCTTCTGCAGATACGGCAGCACGATCATGGCGGCCGGGTAGGCGCTGAGGGACACCACGGCCAAGAGGGGGTGCAACCAGAGCAGATAGCCGGCGAAAGCGAGCAGGGTCAACACGTTGGACACCGGCGTGGACATGGCCGAGCCGACGAAGTTGGACGGTACCGCCAGCTCGTTGACGACGGCGTTGACAACGGTGCCGGGCTGGGTGTTGCGGAAAAAACTCAGCGGCAGGGTGATGATGTGATGGTAAAGCGCGATGCGCATGCGTGCGAGCGACTGTTGCGCGATGTGCGTTTCCAGAACGTTGATCAGGTATTTGCAGGCGCTGGAAAGCAGGACGGCGGCGAGATAGTAGGCGCAGTAGGTTAAGAGCAGGTCCACCTTGCGCAGGCTGACGGCCTGGTTGATAATGCGTTTCTGCATTTCCAGAGGCAACACCCGGGCGAACACGGCTACCGCGATGATGGCCAACAGCAGGACCTGCCAGCGCAGGTTGCCGTCGAATACCCACGAAAACAGAGACCGTTTGACGATCGGCCGATCCACCCCACGCATGCGGCTTTCCTCCGCCTTCGGCAGGTTTGTGTTTAGGGACAGGCCCGCTGCCGGAACCTTGATAACTTGGGAGCATGCCCCATTCGGATCAACCTGTCAAACCCGTGGCTGTGCGACCGGAGGATATTCCGCGGCCCGTGTCCCTGGACGGAAGTTGCAGCTTGACTCCAGACTGCAGACATTCTATTTGGATAGCAGCATTTTCAAGCACCGCGAGCCGCTTTTTTACCCTTTCAGCGTCAAGGCGTGTGCCTTGGGGCTGCGTTGCACGCATGTTTTCCCTACAATCGTTCAACTGAGAGGAGGATTCGACCATGAAAAAATGGGGCATGCTGGGTATCCTTGCCGCCGGGTTGTGCGCGTGGGCGTTCATGGCTCCGACCGTTCAGGCCGGAGAGACCATGGACAAGATCGAGAAGAGCGGCAAGATCAGGGTCGGCTTCCGTGAGGACTCCATTCCGTTTGCCTTCATCGATCCGAAAGTGGGCAAGCAGGTGGGGTTCTCGGTGGACATGACCAACCTGCTGGTGGAAAACCTGTCAAAGTATTTCGGTAAGAAAATCGAAGTTGAGCCCGTGACCATTACGACCAAGACCCGCATTCCCATGCTGCTGAACGGGACGACCGATGCTGAAATGGGCTCCACCACCTACACCCAGGAGCGCGAGGATGTGGTCGACTTCAGCCTGACGTTCTTCTTCTCGGAGACCAGTTTTCTGGTGGCCAAGGACAGCCCGATCAAGACCAAGGCCGATCTGAACGGCAAGCGGTTGGGCGGCGCCCGCGGCACCACCAACCTGAAGGCGATCGAGGACCAGGCCGCCGCCGGCGAGTACAAGCCGAAAGAAATCGTCACCGCTGAGGGTCATGCCCAGGGGTTTCTGGCGCTGAAAACCGGCAAGATCGACGCGTATGCCACCGACCGCAGCCTGCTCGAAGGCCTGCGCATGAAAGACGAAAAGCCGGATGCCTGGCGAACGGTGGAATTTGCGATTGCCTACGAGCCTTATGGGTACATGATGCGCGAAAACGACTCGGATTTCCGCGACTTCGTCAACAATACCATCCTGTGGGCGATCAAGACCGGCAAGTTCTACGAGCTCTATGACAAGTGGATGGGGCCGAAGGGTTTGGTGCCCATCCCCATGTCGCAGGCTTACAAGGATTACCTCCAGCTCATCGTCTACCCTATGGACGAGGGGTGGCTGAAGAAGAAATAGGGTTCAAGGATTCAAGGGTTCGAGGGTTCAAGGGAGAAACATACGATTCTACCTTTTCCTCCTCTGGGACCCTCGTCCCCTGGACCCCTTGAACCCTTGATGAGCGATAGCGAATGCTAGCTTATAAATTCGACTGGGGCGTGCTGTGGCGTCAGCCTTACGGGGAATGGCTGCTCCAGGGACTCTGGCTGACGATCCAGCTTGGGGCTCTGGCGTGGATTATCGCTCTCGCCCTGGGCATTCTCTTCGGTACCCTCCGTTCCGTCCGGTTTTGGCCCTTGCGGATTTTCGGTGTCTTGTACGTCGAGGTTTTCCGAAACGTCCCTTTCCTCGTACAGCTGTTTTTTTGGTTCTACGCCGGCCCCATGCTGTTTGGGAAAACCCTGCAGTTTAAAATTAACCAGATTTCAGGGCTCAATTACTACATCGCCATTTTCGGGCTGGGACTCTATACCGCTTCGCGCGTGGCCGAACACGTCCGTGCCGGCTTCGCCTCCATCGGGCACGGGCAGTACGACGCGGTCCTGTCCACGGGCATGACCCGCCTGCAGATGTACTGGTACGTCATGATCCCGCATGCCTTGCGGCTGATCATCCCGCCGATCACCACCGAATTTCTGACCATCTTCAAGAACTCGGCGGTGGCCATGACCATCGGGGTGGCCGAGACCACCTTTATGAGCTACAAGATCGATGAGCAGACTTTTCATGGTCTGGAGGCCACCACCGGCGCCATGGCCATTTATCTGGTGCTGGGGATGACCGTGGTCAAGCTGATGGATTTGATTGAAGCCCGTTTCCGGATTCCCGGGTTGATGAGCCGGTAGCCATGGACGCCGTTCTGAAAAACCTGCCCTACCTGCTCGGCGGATTTCTCACCAATCTGCAGCTGGCGGCGTTCGCGCTGGCGGGAGGGATTTTCCTGGGGACCCTGGTGGGACTCGGCCGGATTTCCAAGAGGCCCTGGGTGTACTACCCCGTCACCCTGTACGTGAATTTTCTGCGCAATATCCCTCTGATCCTGGTCATCTTCTGGTTCTTCTTCGTGATGCCGATCCTGGTCGGCAAGACCCTCGATCCGTTCGTGTCCGCCGCGGTGTCCTTCGTCGTTTTCGAGGCCACCTATTTCGGGGAAATATTCCGCGCCGGTTTTCAGTCCATCAGCAAGGACCTGGTGAGTGCGGCGTATTCCACCGGGCTCACTTACCGCCAGACGGCGGCCTACATCCTGGTGCCCATCGCGGTCAGGCGCATGCTGCCCAGCCTGATCACGCAGAGCATCATCACCTTCCAGGACACGAGTCTGGCGTACGTCATCGGGCTTCAGGAAATGGTCCGCCGTACCACGATCGTAGACAGCCTGGAGGTACGTTCCGTGCAGCTTTACACCTTCGTGGCGATTCTCTTTTTCGTCATCTGTTTCGTCGGCTCGCGCATCAGCCTGCATTACGAGGAGAAGAGCCGGAAAGCCAAGGTCTTGTGATGCCATGATCGAGATCAAGAATGTCAGCAAGTGGTTCGGCGATTTCCAGGTTCTGGCCGATGTCAACGAGGTGGTCCAGCGGGGCCAGAAGGTCGTCATCTGCGGCCCGAGCGGCTCCGGCAAAAGCACCCTCCTGCGCTGCATCAACGGACTGGAGCCTTACCAGAAGGGGGAGATCGTCGTCGACGGCGTCTCGCTCAGCGACCCCAAGACCAATCTGTACAAACTGCGGGAGAAGCTCGGCATGGTCTTCCAGCGGTTCGAGCTCTACCCGCACATGACGGTCCTGCGCAACATCACGCTGGCGCCCATGAAGGTCCGGAAAAAATCCCGGCAGGAGGCCGAGAAAAAAGCCATGGAGCTGCTCGATCGGGTGGGGATTCCGGACAAGGCCGGCGCCTACCCGGCCAATCTCTCGGGCGGCCAGCAGCAGCGGGTGGCCATCGCGCGAGCGCTGGCCATGGAACCGGCCTGCATGATGTTCGACGAGCCCACGTCGGCGCTGGACCCGGAGATGATCCAGGAGGTTCTGGAGGTCATGATCGGCCTCGCCAAGGAGGGCATGACCATGCTGGTGGTGACTCACGAGATGGGCTTCGCGCGGGAGGTGGCCGACGAGATCATCTTCATGGACGCCGGACGAATCGTCGAGCGCGGGAGCGGCGACGAGTTCTTCAAGAACCCGAAGAGCCAGCGGACGAAGGACTTCCTGGGGCAGATACTGAAGTGA